>JAFVHZ010000079.1 GCA_017474265.1 Bacteroidales bacterium
CATTGGTCCAGAACATTTTCACACGCACTGGCACGACGTCCCAACAGGTCTGCATCTAAACAGTTTTCAAAATTAGATCCACAACCACCTTTGTCTGCAATACATGCACGATATGCCAAACGTCGCGAAGGCGGCTACATGTGGGCTCCGGACTGTGCATACAAGGACGGCACATATTATTTCTACTTCCCGCATCCGAGCGGAACCAATACCGGCCCTACATGGAAGATCGGAATCGCTACCAGCAAGGAGCCTGCTGCAAACTTCAAGGTGCAGGGATATATCGAAGGAGTCCCTTCATTCATCGATCCATGCGTCTTTATGGATGACGACGGGCAGGTATATCTTTACAACGGCGGTGGCGGAAAGTGCTACGGAGGAAAACTCAAGGACAACATGATCGAACTCGACGGTCCTATGGTGGCTATGGAAGGTCTGTATGACTTCCACGAGGGCACATGGGTACATAAGTACAACGGAAACTATTACCTTACCTATCCGGACAATTATATCAAGCCTGAAGACGGAAAGGGATACAACCGTATGCACTATGCCATGAGCAAGTCGCCTCTCGGCCCTTGGGAGTACAAGGGAATCATGCTCGAGGAGACCGACTGCGACACGAGTCATGGATCCATCGTAGAGTATAAGGGACAGTGGTATATGTTCTATCACAACTGTTCTCTCTCAGGCCGTGGAAACCTCAGGTCGATATGCGTGGACCGTCTCTATTACAACGAGGACGGAACCATCCAGATAGTTGAACAGAGGAACAGGTCATTCCTTGAAAGATTTTGATTACAGTCATGAAGATAAGAAAGATCATGCTCATTGCCGCTGCCCTGACGGCGGCAATGGGATTGTCTGCTCAGAGCAGGCATGGCAAGACGACGGCTTATCCGTCGTATGAAGGCCTTGTGATGGCCGGTTATCAGGGATGGTTCCACAATCGTGACAAGGGTACCATGTATCCTGACGAGACCAAGATCACCATAGACATGTGGCCTGACGTAAGCGAGTATGAAAACACCTATCCTACAGGTCTCAAGCATGCTGACGGCACCACTGCAAGGTTCTTCTGCTCTACTGATGAGCAGACAGTGCAGACCCATTTCAGGTGGATGCAGGAATACGGTCTCGACGGTGTGTTCATGCAGCGTTTCTTCGGAAGTGCAAGGGCACACAGAGGCACCCGGAAGCATTCTGTGGAGGTCCTGACCCATGCCTTGAAGTATTCACAGAAATATGAAAGGGCTATTGCCGTGATGTATGACCTTTCAGGACTGAATCCGGGAAAGGATGACTGTACGACGATAATTGAAGACTGGAAGTTCCTTGTGGACAGCGTCAAGGTTACCAACTATTCAAAGAACAACCAGTATCTTTTCCATAACGGAAAGCCGTTGGTGGTCATCTGGGGTGTGGGCTTCCCTGACAGGCCATACAATATAAGGAACATCGCCCTTGAGAAACTCATCGACTTCCTCAAGAACGACCCTGTATACGGTGGCTGCAGCGTGATGCTCGGAGTGCCTACATATTGGCGTGACCTGAATGCAGACTGCATCAACGACCCGTACCTTCACGAACTCATAAAGAGTGTGGATATCGTTCTGCCATGGATGGTGCAGCGATTCACTCCTCTTCTCCATTTCGAGATGGACAGATATCGTGATGTGATTCTTGCAGATATGAAGTGGTGCAAGGAAAACGGTGTGGACTACGTCCCTCTCGTTACCCCGGGCTTCAGTTGGCACAATCTCAGCAGAAAGGCTAATGCCAATAATATCGGCGGAGAGAAGCCTTCAGGCTCGATTCCTCGTATGAAGGGAACCTTCTATTGGGATCAGATCTACACTGCGATCCGTAGTGGTGCCAGGATGCTTTATGTGGCGATGTTCGACGAGGTGAACGAGGGTACAGCCATCTTCAAGTGCACAGACAATCCTCCTGTAAGCGAACATGCGAAGTTCGTGGGCATGGACGGCATGCCGTCAGACCACTACCTCTGGCTCACAGGAGAGGGCGCCCGTATGCTGCGCAACGAGAAACCTTTAAGTCCTGAGATGCCGTTGAGGTAATCTTTATTTCTGATCGATCAGATCGAGCATAGACACAGGGAAGGAAGTTCCGAGTGATGACTGATAATTCTTGCAGAATGCATCATACACAGTCTTAGCGAGGCCTTTCTTCCCTTGCTTGTACAATATGCTGCACTTTGCCTTGAGTGCATCCTCATTGATGAAGTCGTGCAGGAAGAGGGTGTCTGCAATCCTTATCATGAATGAATCGGAAATGTCCGAACGCTTCAGAAGTCCCGAAAGGAAGTCTATCGTCTTGTTCGAGAAGTCGCTCTTGAATGAGTCCACCCAGTCATCCTCTACATTAGGAAGCATCGCTCCTCTAAGGAGAAGTTCCACAAGGCGCTCCAGAGTATCTTCATTTCCGGCCTGTTCGGCAAAAAGACGTTTCGCCTCCATATAGTCGCAGATGGTGTCGTCCTCTATACAAATGCTCCAGAAACCTTTCTGATTGAGGATCTTGACGTCTCCTATCCTTTCCAGGATGTTGCGCAGTTTGCTCATGTAGACGTTCCTGTTGTTCTTTGCGGATTCCTCCGTCTTGTCGAACCAGAGTGTCTGGATGAGCCGGTTGCCCGATATTCCCTTCTCGTCCTTGCATGTGTGCAGGATCAGTATGATCAGGAGGGACTTCAGGGTAGGGGTGAAGAGGTCGGTTATGTCCTCGCCGTCCTTGTCATGGACACGGAAACCTCCGAAGAAGCAGATGCTCTTCCTGCTGAAGTCGTAGTGGTCTGTCTGAATCACATTCTCTGTGACTTCGGCAGCATCTTCCTTCTTCACTGCCTTTGTGGAAGGAGCAGGATGCTTTCTTCTATATATGAGATATGCGGCAATGAGTACTGCAAGAGCGATGATTATAGGGATCAGGCTCTTTTCTCCTGCATTTGCTTTAGAATTCTCCTTGGTGGGGGCAGCGTATAATGCGTCCTTGATGACCACAGGAGGTGCGTTCAGTTCATATATGTACACCTGTGAGGTGCCGCTCACCTGAGTCTGCTGGAAGACGGCGTAGAAACGGTCTCCTGACTGGTAGAGGTTTGTGAAAAGGTGCTGTGCATTGAACCAGTGGTGGATAGGATGCGAGGTCAGTTCTATCTTGGGCTCTGTCCTGCTGATCTTCATCATCGAGCATCCCTGCTGGGTCGAGAATACATAGAAGCAGTCGTTCTTCTTGTCGTATATCATGTTGCTGCCCGGCATGAAGTCTCCGTCCAGCGGCCTTTCCGTGTGTTCCCACAGTTTGAATACCTGCATCGAGTGGATATTGACGGCATAGAGGTCGTAATAGTTCTTCTGCGTCATCTCCTGCTTGCCGGAAGGACAGCCTCGTCCTCCGAAGATGTACAGCATGCTGTCCACCAGCACTGAGGCAGGGGAATATCTCGGATCTATTTCCTTCAGGTGTACCCTTTTCTGCGGCATCCTGCTTCCCGGATGACTGATCAGGAGTTCGTGGTTGAACTGGTAGTGACCGTAGCCTCCGAAACTGATGAGGGTGGAGTCTTCGTTATTCCATGTCACTGTATTGTTCCAGTAATACTCCTTGTGCTTCATTTCGGGAGCCTTGCGGCTTTTCCAACGGTCTGTTTCGAAATCGAAGCAGGAATAGATGTTCTGGTCAAGGTTGTATGAGAAAAGATTGCCTGTTTCCTGTATGAAATACATGCAGTTGGGATATACTGCTGCAAATGCCCCTCCTTTGACCTCTTTAGTCACCGGCTTTCTATTCCGGCAGTCGAAGGAATACAGGTGTTTTCCGTCGTTTGCCATATAGAATGTGGCTCTGCCGGGGTCGAACGCTATGGATGGCGTACCGTTGAATTCCTGTTTGTGGATGAGCCTCCATACAAGATGCTGGTCGAGAAGCCATTTGCCGTTTGCAGAGATGGCCGGCTTCGATTCCTTTTTGTCAAAACATGTGTCGCCCTGATGGAAGCACATGTCCCATTCCCTGAAAGGCTTGTCATTGTGCGATATGCATATGTCCTTGATGTTGACACTGGCCACATTGTCAAGGTCGTACTGAACAACGGGGCATCTGCCGAAGTAGATGCGCATATCATGGATCGGAAGAACTTCCGGACAGTCTATGCTTATCTCTTCACCGTCATATGTCATGCTGATCGATTTCTGGACCGGATTTATCCGAAGTTCCACATCGATCCAGCACCCAAGTCTCACTTCGTGTCTGAGTGGGTATACCTTATTGTTAATTATAAGATTCGGGAACCTCCTGTCGTTTTCGGTGACACTGTACATCAGGTCGATGGTCTTGTTGGCATCGGTAATTATGCGGAATACCACTCCGAAGACATTTTCTTCACGGTTCCATAATCTGAATCCCAAAGTGGTCTCCTTGCTGCCTGCCTTTATGGGCTCGCCGTCTTCCAGTGCAAGGCTGGTGAACGCTGCAGTAGGATGCGGCCATGTCTGTATGTGAAGACCATACTCGGTATCCTGTCCCATGAGGGCGATACAAGCAAAGAAAAACAATATTGAAGTCAGTATTTTTTTCATGGTCTGTTCGTTTCGGTTATGTGTATCAACGCAAAAATAACACTTTTTTTTGAAAGAAAATAAAGTAATATCACTTTATGCCCGGGTTAATTGTTTTTTAATGAAACGGTTAATCTTTAACTCCTATATTTACAAAAAAAAGAAATTATGACCGTAAAGAATTTATTCATCACAGCAGTGTTTCTTGCTTTCGGATTTGCAGTGCAGGCTCAGGACATAGAGCGTCTTGGAAATGGTTTCAAGGTTACGGATGACGGTGTGACTGTTGAAGTTACAAGTCTTTCTCCTGAGATAGTGAGGGTGTCCAAGTATGCTGCACCAGAGCGTCCGCAGAAATATTCTCCATCTGTAATCATGACACCTCAGGATGTGAAGGTGAAGGTCACTTCCAGAAACGGAGTCGTGACTCTTTCCAACTCAGTTCTCAAAGTGTCGTATGACATGAGTGCGGATCAGATCGTCTTCTCTGACACGAAGAAGAATGTGATTCTGAAGGAGAAGCCGGACGCTTATTCCGCAAAGTCCCAGACCTTTGTCCTTGACAAGGATGAGGCCATATACGGACTTGGCCAGCATCAGCACGGAGCCTTCAGCCAGAGGGGCATGAATGTCTTCCTCCAGCAGGTCAATATGGAGATAGGCATCCCTGTGGTACACTCAGTGAAAGGTTATGCTATCTTCTGGGACAACTGCTCGTCCACCTGGTTCAGGGATAATGCCGAGGGAATGACCTTCGATTCGGAGACCGGTGAATTCTGTGACTATTATTTCATATACGGAGGTGACGCTGACGGAGTTGTGGCAGGTCTGCGTACATTGACAGGAGGTTCTCCTATGCTTCCTCTCTGGAGTTTCGGATTCTTCCAGTCAAGGGAGAGGTATGCTACTCAGGACCAGCTCGTCGGAGTCGTGAAGAGGTATCGTGACCTCAATGTGCCTCTTGACGGAATCGTGCAGGACTGGCGTTACTGGGGTGATGACCACCACTGGTGGAATGCCGTCGAGTTCCTCAATCCGGGCTTCTCCGATCCTGTCGGCATGATGAAGCAGGTCAAGGATATGAATGCCAATGCCATAATTTCGATATGGCCTTCGTTTGGTCCGAATACCAATATATATAGGGAATTCGCGGACAACAATCTCCTTATGGCTCACGAGACCTTCCCTCAGGATCATGGAGTGAAGGTGTACGACCCTTGGAACCCTGTTGCGCGCGACATATACTGGAAGTACATCAAGAAGAACATGTTCGACATAGGCATTGCAGGATGGTGGCTTGATGCTACTGAGCCTGAGCACAATCCGATCAAGCCTGAGGACTATGACTATATGACTCCGGAAGGCACCTTCCGCGATGTCCGCAACTCTTTCCCTATAGTGTCTACTGGTGGCGTATATGACCATCAGCGTGCGGATTCGGACGACAAGCGCGTTCTTATCCTGACCCGTTCCGCTTACCTCGGACAGCAGCGCTACGGAACGCATGTCTGGTCGGGAGATATCTTTGCCGACTGGC
>JAFVHZ010000080.1 GCA_017474265.1 Bacteroidales bacterium
ATGGTCGGCATACGTGGGTCATCCCAGCCGCTTACGAAGTTGTTCTTCACGAGTTCGAGAAGTTTACGCTTCGACATCACTGTATAAGTAAGGTTGAGTCTTGCGAACTCGTACTGATGCGACGGGAAGATGCCGAGTTTCTCGATGAACCAGTCGTAGAGAGGACGGTGCACGTCGAACTCGAGGGTACAGATGGAGTGTGTGATGTTCTCTATCGAGTCTGACTGGCCGTGGGCATAGTCGTACATAGGATAGATGCACCACTTGTCGCCTGTACGGTGGTGATGTGCATGTATGATACGGTAAAGGAGAGGGTCGCGGAAGAGCATGTTCGGATGCGCCATGTCGATCTTCGCGCGAAGCACCTTCTCACCGTCAGCGTACTTTCCGGCCTTCATGTCACGGAAAAGCTGGAGATTTTCCTCAACACTTCTGTTGCGGTAAGGGCTCTCCGTACCAGGCACCTGCACTGTACCGCGACCTGCACGGATCTCCTCCTGAGTCTGGTCGTCGACATATGCAAGACCCTTCTTTATCAGTTCCTCGGCCCACTCGTAGAGCTGGTCGAAATAGTCTGATGCATATCTCTCGTTCTCCCATTCGAAGCCGAGCCACTTGATGTCCTCCTTGATGGAGTCCACATATTCGGTATCTTCCTTTACAGGATTGGTATCGTCGAAACGGAGGTTGGTCTTTCCGCCGTATTTCTTGGCGAGTCCGAAGTTGATGCAGATACTTTTCGCATGTCCGATGTGGAGATATCCGTTCGGTTCAGGCGGGAAACGTGTCATCACCGATTCACATTTGCCGCTTGCGAGATCAGCCTCAATGATCTCCTCCAAAAAGTTGAGATTCTTCGTCTCGTTTACTTCCTTGTTTACCTCTTCCATATGGTTGGTCTTTTGAATTTGCAAATAATCTGACAAATATACGGATTTTTCCGTATTTTTGTGTCCGCAAACAGAATATATTGTACCATGATAAAATCAATGACAGGATACGGCAAGGCCGAGACCTTGCTCGAAACAGGAAAGATAACAGTCGAAGTGCGCTCCCTCAACGGAAAGACCGCCGACATCAGCATAAAGACATCCATGCTCCCGAAGGACAAGGAAATGACTGTACGTCACAAGATTGCCAACGAACTTCAGAGGGGAAACATCGACTTCTTCGTGACCTTCGAGCCGAATGCCGCCGAAAACGCGAAAAAAATCAACATGGACCTCGCCATTGAGTATTTCCAGCAGATCGAGGTTCTGGCGGGAAAAATCGGAGCACACAGTATCCAGTCACAGAATCCTAACGACCTTCTGGCCACTATCCTGCGCATGCCGGAAGTGATGGACGCAAAGAAACAGGATGTCATTACAGACGACAACTGGCCGGTTGTGGACGCCTGCATCGACGAGGCACTCGCAAACATCAACGCATTCCGCGCCCAGGAAGGTGAGATCCTCTACAAGGACGTGACAGAGAAGGTCGCGAACATCCTTGCATATTCAGAGCAGGTGGAGCAGTATGAGAAGGAGAGGGTCGATGCGATAAGAGAAAAAATTTTGAGCAGGTTTGCGGAACTCAAGGCTGATCCGGATCAGAGCCGTCTGGAGCAGGAGATGATATTCTACATCGAGAAACTCGACATCAACGAAGAGAAGGTACGTCTGCGCCAGCATTGCAGGTATTTCCTCGACACCATTACAAACGAAATGAACCCGGGCAAGAAACTCGGATTCATAGCGCAGGAAATGGGAAGGGAAATCAATACTACAGGCTCAAAGGCGAACCATACCGAAATCCAGAAACTCGTCGTAAAGATGAAGGACGAACTGGAAAAGATCAAGGAACAGAGCCTTAATATCCTATAATACCGGTATTGAATAGGTCAAGCCCAGAGATATGCGCTGCGTGTCAGGAAGACCAGCAGTCATGAGTGTGAAATCGTCCTGAAGTTCATTTGCCTTGTACACATAGTGCAGATAGACCTTCAGGCCTTTTTCTTTTGTGAACGGGAACCATTCCACGCAAGCCTGCGCATTCCATGTAGTAAGGTAGCGCCCCTTCCTGTACGGACCGTTCTCCTTGAACACATTTGCGGTCTCGTATGCTCCCTTTACGTACGCATTCCACTTTGGAGTGAACTGATATTCGAAATCAGCGATAAGAGTCAGATACTCGACATTCTGGGCAGTCGGCAGCAAACCGCCGCCAAGAGAAGTGATACGCTGGTGCTTATCCACATCTGCGCGTGCATACATGATATCCAGATAAGCGAGAACCGGCCCTTTCTCATAGATGTTGCCGGCTGTCAGGTAATACAGATATTTACCCTTGGCAATCTGTGACGCCGTTGCTGCATACATCAGGCGTATCGACCTGTCAGCAAAGAATCCGTCCCAGTTGAACGTACCCATGAGAGGCAGTCTTGAGGCCTCGATGCCGTCCGGAAGTCCGTATTGAAAAAGTTCCTGATGGGATTCTGCCCTGTTGTTTACGACCTGCAATGTGAAACTCTGGTCATTTGAGGTGTGATATGAAGCCTGAACTCCGGTCTGATATACCTCGATGCAACTGTTGAAGTCCGTGAATTCCCTGACAAGAAGGACATTCACGTAGTTTTCGTAACCGCCATGTACGACGAACATCTTTCCGGCAGAAAAATCCCATCTTTCATTCGGAGTCCAGGTGACTTTCGCAAGTTCGACTGACTTGGAGATATTGTCCAGCGAGAACTTGTCAAACGATTTATGAAAAGCCATCCTGAAATGATATGAGAGACCGCTTCCCAAGCCTCCTGCAACTCCCATACGGAGTCTGTTCATCTTGAATACCATCTCGTCGAAATCTCCTTCTGTAAAAAGAGCGTTTGCAGATGTCTCCAATTCGAGAGTAATATCCGGTTTGGCCAGACGGAAATCAGTATCATCCTGAGCTGCAGCAGACAGGCTGAAGGCAAGTGCCAATAAAAAGATAAGATGTTTCTTCATGGTATAATTTACATGGTTATCATGCAAATATACACAAAAAGTCAGATTTCAATGTACTTCAGTATGGATTTGGTCAACTTTTCACGATCGGTAAGACTCTCGGCAACCTTTTTCAGAAATCCGGTAAACCGCATGTAATCATCTTCTCTATTGAAGTGATGCAACTCTCCCTTCATCTTCGCGACAGCCCTCTGACACGCAAGACTGACACGGAAATGTGTCAGTCCTATCAGGCGGGAAACATCATCCTGAAGCATACCTTCAAGTTCGCAAAGCACATATACGATCGTCTGCAACGGGGTCATATGAGCAGTGGCACGACAGTAAAGTTCCCATGCCTGCTTGGTCACATAGTCATCCTCATTCTCAACTTTGGGCGACGCCTTCACAAAGACTCCGTTTCTGACCCCGATGAACATAAGAATACGACGACGCATTATCCTCATCCTGCTATAGAGACAGGTCTTGCGGAGAAGGAAGTCGCGTAAGGAAAGACTGTCGTCATAGGCCAGTACGTCATGCCATAACGAGACAAAGACCTTGACCGTCACAGCCTCACTGTCTTCTCTGTCACACAAGATACGGAAGGAAGTCACCGAGACGACATCAAGATATCTGTCAAGCAGAACCATGAATGCGTCTTCCCTGCCCCGGGCCACATCCTTCAACAAAGCCATGTCGCTGCATGACTCCAGATATGCATCATCTTCTTTCATAACGTTTTTTGCTTCTACCATTCAAAATCAGTTCCTGAACAGGTGTTTCATATAATTATTTGAAAATTTTAGTACCTTGTATTGCAAGGTATTCAAAAATTTATATATCTTTGCGGTACAATAGTTGAATCAGCACGTCCCAGAAAAAAGTGATAAGTTAATTGAAGTCAAACATAGTCCCCTTCCCGAGGAAGGGGATTTAGGGGAAGGGTAACGTGGAAGAATATTTTTCATATCATGCACGTCCCTGAAAATTGAAATAAGTTATTGAAGTCAAACATAGTTATAAGGTAGAATATATGAAAAAAACGATCAACGCAGCAATCGGTGGCTGCAGTTTCATCATCGATGACGACGCTTACGAAACCATCAGCGTGTACCTTGAAAACTTCAAGGGAGCCCTTGACAACAGCAGTAGCAGTGCAGACGTAATGGACGAACTCGAGGTAAGGATAGCGGACCTCCTCAAAAGCCAACTCGGTGGACGCGAAGTCGTGGACAACAGAATGGCGACAGAAGTCGTCGGCCTGTTAGGATACCCTGCAAACTACAGTCCTTCAAACGGACAGACCGGCACCAGAGAGCAGGCAGGCAACAGTCAGTACGATAATATCAAGCCTGTCAGAAAACTGTTCCGCGACCCTGACGGAAAGCGCATCGCCGGCGTATGTTCCGGACTGGCACTCTACCTCGGCATAGACGTAGTAGTGATCAGAATACTGTTCCTCATCGCCCTCATATGCGGATCGGCCGGATTCTGGATCTACCTGGTCGTATGGATCGCCGCCCCTGAAGCAAGGACTGCAGCCGAGAAATGCGAACTCAGAGGAATTCCAGCAACAGCAGAGAACATCAGAAGATTCACCGAAGGGAAATAAGCATGGAAAACACAGGCATAATCGAGAACAACAAGACGCAGATGCGGCGGGGCGTGCTGGAATACAGCATACTCCTGATTCTTGCTGCCGGCGATGAATATGCCTCATCTATCATTCAGAAGATGAAGGATGTCAACATAATCGTAGCTGAAGGCACGATCTATCCCCTACTCATCCGTCTCAAGAAACTGGGCCTTCTCAACTACAGATGGGAAGAATCAACTCAAGGACCGCCCAGAAAATACTACATGATCACAGACCTCGGCCGCAGCCAACTGGCAGGACTGGATGCTGCCTGGGACGAATTGTCCAAAGGGATAGAATCAATCAGAAACGCCTCTAGGGCTTAACTTAAACCTGAAATTGAAATGAAGATAACTGAAAACATAAGCATCGGAGGATATGCCTTCATCATCGAAACAGAAGCCTATCAGGTTCTGAAAGCATATCTTGACGAGATAAGGCAATGCTTCAACGGGGACAGCAGTGCTGACGAGATTGTCGCTGACATCGAAGAAAGGATAGCGGAACTTCTGAAGGAAAGGTGCATAAGCGGAATAGTCGTAGACATGCAGATGGTTCAGGACATCATGAAGCGCATCGGGGATCCCAGGGAAATGGCCTCGGAAGAACCCGCTTCAGCATCTGGAACAGAGCCTGCACAGGAACAGGACAGCGAAAGGAAGAACTGGAAGACACGCCGTCTCTATCGTAACATTGACGAAAGGGTCATCGGTGGCGTATGTTCCGGTCTGGGAGCATATTTCGGACTGGACAAAGTGCTGTTCAGAATCATTTTTCTGATCTTCCTCTTCCTTGGATTCATAGGATGGGATGACGGTCCATACTTCGGTTTCTCGATACTGGCATATATATGTCTATGGATAGCAATGCCAGCAGCAAGAACCGTAGAGCAGAAATGCGAGATGAAAGGCAAGCCTATGGACCTCCAGGGCTTCAGGTCCAAGGACTTCAATATAGAGAAGGAGGCGAAGGAAGTGGCCCAGTCCCCTGCCGGCCGGATATTCGTGCGCGCAGGAGGAGTTTTCCTCGGAAGCATGCTGCTGATCATCGGACTCGGCGGACTTCTGGGAAGCATCTTCACCACATCATTGCCGGCCATCATAGGACATGAAATAGCAGATGAGATCATGGACCTGGACGCAGGAGAACGGATGATGGCGGAGATTCTGACCGGAGATACATTCTGGTGGCTCATCATGGTGATGCTAGGAATCATGTTCATATGGTTCCTTTACAACGGTGTGATGCTGCTGTTTGACCTCAAGGCACCATCATGGAGACCTGGTCTAATCCTGTTCCTGGCATGGATAGTGAGCATCTTCGTGATTGCGGCATATGTCATAAAGAACGTGGCTGATATTATTCCTGTCCTGATGATGTGATTATTTGCCGATAAGTTGTAGTTTTGGCATGATATCTGCGTCTAACAGATATAACATTTTAGGTGTTAGACATAAATATTGAACTTACAGAGTGGCCGCCTGACGGAGTGATCCGTCGGGCGGTTTTTCCGTTCATTCAAGATTATCCTGGACTTTTCGTGATTATTATCCACGTCATTTCGAGCGAAGTCGAGAAATCTTTTCTATTTTTGTAAATTATGAAAACCAACCACCAGCCCATCGAGCAACACCCCCTGCAGCCCTTTCTTCCTGAAGGTGCCAGGATACTGATGCTCGGAAGTTTCCCTCCCAAGCGGGAGAGATGGTCTATGGACTTCTTCTATCCCAACTGGATAAACGACATGTGGCGCATATGGGGACTGATATTCTTCTCCGACAAGGACCATTTCGTAGCCCGCAGTGAGGATGGAAGTATCCTTAAGAAATTCGACCGGGAGAAATGCGTGGAGTTCGCTTCAGGAAAAGGCATAGCGATGTACGACACGGCATCCGAGGTGAGAAGGCTCAAGGACAATGCATCGGACAAGTTCCTTGAAGTGGTGACTCCCACCGACCTGACAGCACTTCTGGAGAAGATTCCTGAATGCCAGGCCATCGTCACCACCGGTCAGAAGGCCACTGATGTTATTGTGGAGAGATTCGGTTGCGAAGAGCCCCCTGTCGGAGGTTGGACCGAGTGCAGAATACCCGGTACTGACGAGCGGTCCGTCAGGTTCTGGAGGATGCCCTCCTCGTCCCGTGCCTATCCCCTACCTCTTGAAAAGAAGGCGGAATACTACCGGAAAATGTTTGTCAC
>JAFVHZ010000081.1 GCA_017474265.1 Bacteroidales bacterium
AAAGCCATGGGAACTGCATATCTTCTCTCCGGCATCATGGCAATGGCCCTGATGATACCTCTATTGCTGGAACTGCCGGTCTGGGCGCTATCAGTACCTGTCATTTACCTTATTCTTCATATCCGGACCTGGCGAAGACTAGTCAGAAGCACAGGTGCAGCCCTGAATCCTGTTTTAGGGACTACAGCACGCAATCTCCTGATCTTCAGCGTGCTGATACTTGCTACATTGATAATAGACATGATAATCAATATTTCGATCTGATGGGCAGGAAAATCCAATCAACAATCAGAAGTCTGTTCAAGACCTATATAGTAGATGCGCTCAGTTTCATGGCCATGGGCCTTTTCTGCTCGCTTATCCTTGGCCTTATCATCAGGCAGATAGCCTTGATTCCAGGACTTGATTTCCTTACGGATATCGCTGTGCTGCTGCAGTCGGCGCCTGTTGTCGGAGGATCGATCGGTCTTGCCATCGCTCTAGGCCTGAAGCGTGCTCCGCTTGTGACTATATCAGCAGTTGCGGTAGGAGCACTCGGATATCAGTTCGGAGGGCCTATCGGAGCATATCTCGCATCCATCATCGGTGTAGAGGCCGGTTCACTTGTATCAAAGCGTACGCCTGTAGACATCATCATCACACCTCTGATTGCAGTAGTGGCAGGAGGACTGTTCGCCAAATATTGCTGCGCACCGATCAACGAATGGGTGATGTCCTTCGGCGAAGTCATCAATCGCGCAACAACCCTTAATCCTTTCATTATGGGCATTGTCGTGTCGGTTTCTGTAGGCTGCATCCTTACCCTGCCGATCAGTTCTGCGGCACTCTGTATCTCGATCGGAATCGGAGGCCTTGCTGCCGGTGCCGCCACTGCCGGCTGCTGCGCACAGATGATAGGTTTTGCTGTCATCAGTTACAAGGACAATGGAGTAGGGGGGCTGATCTCACAAGGTCTGGGAACATCCATGCTGCAGGTAGGAAATATTGCCCGCAAGCCCATCATATGGCTTGCTCCGACTCTGACGTCTGCGATTCTTGGCCCCGTTTCGACCATGTGGCTCAAGATGACCAATAATGCTGCCGGTGCCGGTATGGGTACCGCAGGACTGGTCGGTCCCCTTGGATGCTGGGACACAATGGCCCCGACCACCGACCACGGCATCCTCCTCGCCGAAATCATTGGTCTTTACTTCATTGCTCCTGCAATTCTCAGCCTTCTCTTCCACTTGATCATGAAACGCCTAGGATGGGTCAAGGACGGTGACATGAAGTTGCAGCAATGAATGATCATCTATGATCCTGCAATCCGTCGATTATTTTACGTCTTGTTTTGTAATTGATTTCAGGTATTCTTCCACATCCTGTGCCGAAGGGTTTATCCTGACAATGATGCCATTCTTATCAATAAGAAATGTACGGCCTGCAGCATCTGGAGTTCCGTACAGAGTCCAGATCGAATGATCTTCCTCCATAGCCACCATATTCGGCCATGGATATGCATCCATATCGAGTGCCTTATGCCATTTCTCCTTGTCCCTGTATTCCCTTGCGACGCCTACAACGGTAAATCCGACATCGCCGTACTTTTCATAGAGAGGCTTGAATGACCTTGCACTCACCCTGCATGACCTGCACCATGATGCCCACAGTTCCAGCACCGCGACCTTGCCATCGATCAGTTCAGACAGAGTATGTTCCTTGCCGTACCTGTCAGGAAGAGTGAAATCGACAAAATGTCTGCCTTCCACCATCGCTGCAGCGCTTTCCGCTTCAGAAATCAGTCCGTGCATCCTGCTGGATTCAGATACATTACTGAATCTGTCATGATACAGGTTCAGCCAATCGGAAATATCATCATTCCTGCCTTGAGATATGCGGATATTATCCATGATCATGTAAAGTCCGATATGGCCGGGAGCAGCAGTGTTAAGATGTCTGAGGTCATAGGCCTGTTTTGATGAACGGTAATCATTCCACTCCTGCATCCACTTCTGTCCTTCCGGTGTGCGGTTTTCACCGCTCATTGACATCTTGTTGACCTCCAATGTGATGCTGTCTCTTACTGACTGAGGAAGGGTCGCGTCATTCTGTTTTTCCAGAAGATCAAGCCAGTGCGGATCATACATCTTTCCTATATTGTCAAGACTGTCCTGCGATTCCATCAGGTCAGCATACCATCCAATAAACAGACTGTCGCGATGATTCTTGTAGCCGTAGTATGTCCTGTTGTCGCCTGCCGGATCTGAAACCACAACCCTGTCACCGTCAATCCCGGTCTTCTGTCCGAACCTTACACCATCCTTCGAGTAGAAGAATTCAGCAGTCCTGTATGCTGAATAACCATATTCAGGATGCGGTATGCAGATTTCATAGACCTGATTCGTATCCAGGACGACATCTGCATCAAACCGTCCGTCATGGACCCTTATCTCCTGATATTCATCACCGTTCCACATATCAGACCACACAAGGCACACTCTGACATGCGGAACGTCAAACCCTTCTCCGCTTATATTGCATATTGCCTCGTTCTCAGAAAGTGGCTGGCGATAATTACATGACGTTAATAAGGCAAGACATATAAGTGGGAGAATCCTTTTCATAAAATCACTGTTTACTTACAAATATACGAAATTATCAGATGGCAAAAAATTCTAATATCTCAACTTGATTCCGAAAAAGAAGTTGCGGGGAAGGGTAGGCCCGTAAATGTAGCCTGAGTCGCGGTCCGCTCCGGAGTCGAAATCGTTCTGGAAGGAGTTGAACATGTTCTGCACTCCTGCGTTCAACTGCAAAGAGAAACTCCTGAACACCTTGAAGTCATATGCCGCCTTGAAGCCAATATCCCAGAAGTCACGTGTCTTTACCGTCATATTGTTCTGCAACATTCCCGCGTGGTGCTCCACCAGCATGCTTCCCGTGTATGTTCCAGTCAGTGCCAGGGTCAGGTTCCTTATAGGATTGTATGATGCTGTCATGTAGCCGTGCAGGTCAGGAGTCCTGAACATCCTTCTAGTAGCCTCCACATCATCGCTCCATGACCTTGCCTGCTTATATCTGGAATTCTGGAGGGTGACACCCGCCTGTAACTGGAATGCATCCTTCCACGCTATCTTTCCTTCGAGGTTTCCTCCGAATACCCTTGCTCCTGACTCGTTATGTCTTTCCTTGATGAGGATGCCCTCATCGTTGAATCCCAGTTCCCGGAGTGCAAACACATCGTCAAGGTCGGTGAAGAACCCCTCCACGAGTATATTTCCCTGCCAGTCTCCCCAACTGCGGTAAAGGTCAGCGGACACGCTCACACTCTGTGACTTCTCAACGGTAAGGTCCTCTGCAAGACGGATCATCGAAACGGTTCCTCCCACATTGTCTATATGCAGGTCCTCGTCGAAGGCCTGAGGCGCGCGGAAACCGTATGAATAACTTGCACGCAGGTTTATATTCTCCGAAGGATTGTATCTGAGGTTGGCACGTGGGCTGAAGATGACTCTGTCAATGAGGTTGTGTTTGTCAAGACGGCCTCCTATCAAAATGCCCCAACTCTCGTTCTTCCACTCGTTCTGTGCGTAGGCGCTGACTATCCTTACGGTCTGGTCTGTCACCCTGTCATAGCCCCACATGTTGTCTCTCAGGTAGTCCTCGTTGTACTCCAGACCGACAGTCAGATCGGATGGCATGAACAGGAATCTTTCGGCCTTGAACACATACTGGGCACCGCCCACCCATGTCAGGTCGGTGGTCTTTCCGTATGCATTCCGGTCCATTCCTGCACCGTAGTAACTGTCGCGTGATATATGCTGGAGTGAGGCGAAGGCATTGAGCCTGTGCTTCTGGTCCTTTGAGAACCAGTCTAATTTCAGACCTCCGGTATTGATCCCATGCCTGGTCTGTTCTGCGATCATCGCCTCATGCGGAGGAAGATCGATGTTGTCACCGCCCCTTCTGAACTCTTCGAGGTGGTGGTACTCCGCAGTTATCTTCGAGTACAGTCCTGTCTTCACATAGCCCCGGAAGCCAACTGTCTGCCCTGAAATCTTCGATAGTTCGGTGAATCCGTCGCCGTTTGCATCCCATGCATCCTTTGCTGTATTCTGTCCGAACACCGCAAGACCCATCATGTTGTCCTCCGATACGATCGAGGCATTTATATCTGTGGTGTTATGCATTGCGGACGTACCTCCTATCAGTGTGGTGACGTTCGAGATTCTCGCTGAATTCCTGACCGGTTCCTTTGTGATTATGTTGACCGTACCGGCAATCGCCGATGAACCGAATAGAGCGGAACCGCCGCCTCTCATGACCTCGACTCTGTCGACCATGTTCGCCGGCAACTGTTCGATTCCATACACGCCCGCCAATGCGCTGAAAATCGGGCGGGAATCAATCAGGATCTGTGTATACTGACCGTCGAGACCGTTGATCCTGACCTGCTGGAAACCGCAGTTCTGGCAGTTGTTCTCGACCCTGACTCCAGGCTGGAAAGCCAGTCCCTGGGCGACCGTCGTGCAGTTCGACCTTTCATATACATCCATTCCTACAACATTCACGAGGGTCGGTGACATCCTTCTTGTGGTCTCGCTTCTTGTTGCTGAAACGATGACTCCGTCTATCTGTATATGGTCTTCCTCAAGCGAGAAGTTAACCTCATACGACATGCCTCTCCTGATGGTGATTTCGTGGCTCCGGGTCTTATATCCTACCGCTGAAACCTCTATGGTGAAGGTTCCCTCCGGAACGTTTCTTATCATATAATGTCCTGTACTCTCGGTCGTTACGCCGATTGTTGTCCCTTTGATGACAACCACCATATATGGAAGGTGCTCGCCCGTGTTACTGTCTATTACATGTCCGTGGATATGAGCATCCGTATGTTGTGCTCCGGCGGACAGCACTACACATAATGCCGCCACCAAAGCTGAAAATACTCTTTTCATCTTATTGGCTTGGATTTTTTGTTTTCTGAATCTTTATGAAGTGAGCCGACTTGCGTCGTGTCTATTTGAGAAGGTCAGCACTGAGGCGGACCGCGATGTTCGTAGGCCGTATGCGCCTGTGACTGGTATACAGATGCTTCGGGAATGGAGTAAGATTCAGATGCGGTCTGATACGGAGAACCGGTGCTTTGGACAGTCGAGGCAGTTTCAGATTGGAAGTTTGAGAGAATGTCGATCACGGCGTACTGCGAGTCGCTATGGTCGTGTTCCGCATCACCTCCGAAGTGGGAGTGTACTATGGACGTACCATTGGAGATATGGGTGTGCGAGAACATGCTGATACCTGCATAGTAACTGCAGAATATCATCATAAAAAACAGCGCCGCATATGTCTTGACATGTCTCATTAACCTGCAAATATAACTAAAAAACATTATCATACTATCGTTGTAGAACGAAATGGACATCTCGTAGCACTCGAACAGTCTGTCATTTGTGGATTTGAAATATTTTCCAAATTTTTTGTGGCATACAATTCGATTGTATAAAAACTAAAACATGAATTTATGAACATATATGACTTCATGGTACGTAACGCCAAGGGCGTGGAGGTGCCGATGAAAGAGTATCAGGGAAAGGTCCTGCTGATAGTCAATACAGCCACAGGATGCGGATTCACACCACAATATGAAGGGTTGCAGACACTCTATGAAAGATACCGGGAGAGGGGACTGGAGATTTTGGATTTTCCTTGCAACCAGTTCGGGCATCAGGCTCCGGGAACAGAAGATGAGATCCAGGAGTTCTGCACATTGAAATACAAGACCACCTTTCCACTCTTTGCCAAAATCGATGTAAACGGTCCAGATGCAGATCCGTTGTTCACGTTTCTGAAGAAACAGAAAGGAGGTTTCCTTGGAAACGACATCAAGTGGAATTTCACTAAGTTTCTTGTCTCCAGAGATGGAACTGTGGTAGAAAGGTATGCACCAGCGACAAAGCCGGAGAAGATTGAAGGCGATATATTGAAACTTCTATGAATGAGATGCTGAAACTGGAGAAGCAGCTGTGTTTTCCGTTATACGCTTGTGCAAAGGAGGTGCTCAGAAGATACACGCCTCAGGAATCAAGGCATACGGAATGCAGAATCGATTTCAGTTCAGAAGCCTGATCCTGACGTTTGTCACGAGTCTCAGCATCATGCGTACGGCTTCTGTCTCGCTTTCAGTTGAAAGGACCGGTACGGCTATCATGTTCCCATAGCCGTATATCCACCAGAGGTCATCCTGCCTTGTAAGGTGGAAGGTTTCGGATGATTTACGGCCACTGATCGTTACAGAGAGGTGGCCGTATTCTTTAAATATGGAGGTACGGATGCCTTTACCCATCTTCTTCAATATCTGCCTGATGTGTTTTGCCCCTTCGTCAATGGTCAGGTTGAGCCTCTCTCCAGAGATGGAATCTCTCAGTTCCTTGTATTGTGTTTCGTCATATTCCTGCTCATCATCGCCGAAATATACAGGACTGTCGATGGAAGAATTGAAGAAGATACGGTCACCATGTTCGCATTCTATCATCCCTATACACAGATTGCCCCGGTAATGCTTGTAGATGGTTCCGGAATCTGTACCAGTTATTGTAAAATGCTCAGAATCATTGCTTCCATTATTCATGATCACTTGCAGCAGGGAATCGTACAACCGTCCGAAACGCTCAGGAGCAATGTTTTCGTTTACGATGATGTGCAACGGATAGACCCGCTGACGCTTAGTGCCGTCTTCATTGCCGTCGCCATCAGTGGAGGAAATATGCATCCCGCATGAAACAAGCACACCTTCCGAACGAAGTTCTTCTGTGATTCCATTTATGGCCTCGACAGTATCCTTAATGTCCTCATCATTGCCCGGGGGGACGTTCACTGAAATCTGCAGACAATATTTAAAAGTGAATTGTCCTGCAGCAAGACGGTCTATGCGCATCCGTATATAACCGGTCTGAAGTATTGTCACATTCCTGCTGTTCAGTCTGTGTCCCGCAGATATTCCATTGAGCAAAGCATTTATCTTTCTGCTTTTCTTGCGGTCGATTGCCCAGATACAGACAAGGAAGATATAGATTGCCAGAAGCCCATAAGGTAAATTTCCCGTTTCCGTATCCACTACAAATGCACCTATAAGCATAATGTGGAACAGCACCAGAAAAGTAATCGATATGATTTTGGATTTTTTCATTAATTATAGGCTGTTATCAGATTTGTTACAGTAATTGCGATTTATCAAGTAGTCAAAGTTAATGAATTTCACCGAAAATGAGTATATTTGATGCATGGAATACCTTTCAAAGCAACGATACGACGAGATTGCGGCCGAGTTGGATCACCTTATCAGCGTGGTCTATCCCGAGGTAAGGGATCATGTCGCTGAGACCGGTTCTCAGGGTGACAGGAGCGAGAATGCCGGCTACCGCGAAGCAAGACGCAGGCAGGCCAAGACCATCAGCCGTATCCGTTTTCTGCAGAAGGTCCTGGAGAATTCCCGCGTGATCGATCCTGACGCCCTTCCTAAAGACAGAGTATGCCTTCTCAGCAAGGTCGAATTCATGAACCTTTCTACAAATACCCGGATGAAATTTGAGATAGTCAGTCCTCACGAAATGAATCTCGAGGCTGGCAAGATTTCTCTCAAATCACCGATAGGAGCCGCCCTCATGGGTAGACAGGTCGGAGAAACAGTAGAAGCCAAGACCCCATCCGGAATCCTGCGCCTGAGAATCGAAAGCATCACTTTCGACTGAATCTTCTGACGCTTTCATTCAGCCTTTCCATAGCATCACGCAGGACAGATCTCGGTACTGCGACATTCAGCCGCATAAATCCTTGACCTCCAGGGTTGAACATCTCTCCGTCATTCAAGGCGAGACGGGCTTTGTTCACGAAAAGATCGACAAGTTCATCATGTCCCAGGCCCAAAGCACGGCAGTCGATCCATACGAGGAATGATGCCTGTGGCTTCAGAGGTTTGATCTGAGGCATATTATCGGTGCAGAATGAACAGAGCCAGTCTATGTTTCCTTCGACATATTCAAGCATCTGGCGTCTCCATTCTTCTCCCTGACTGAATGCAGCAATCGTTGCAATAGGGGAGAAGAGGGGAGGAGAACATAATTCGTTGGCATGAAGCCATCCGTAGAAACGCTCTCTAAGACTATCAGAAGGCACTATGGCATAAGAACTTACGATTCCCGCAATATTGAATGTCTTCGATGGAGCACCGAAGGTAATGCTGCAGGAAGCGGCTTCAGGTGAAACGCTTGCAAACGGGATATGTCTGTGTCCATATAATGCCATGTCGCAATGGATTTCATCGGAAATGACTATGATTCCGCGTCTGTGACAGAACGATGCAAGACGTTCCAGAGTATCGCGAGGCCATACGATTCCCGCAGGATTGTGTGGATTTGACAGTATAAGCATGCGGCATTTTTCGTCGCAGACAGTTTCGAGATTTTCAAAATCCATTGAATATGTACCGTCATCATTCAGATGTAGGGGATTGCAGACGACTTCCAGATTATTTCTCTGTGGCACAAGGCGGAACGGATGATAGACAGGAGGCTGGATAATCACCTTTTCATCTTTTTCCAGCAAGGCGTTTATTGCCATACCGATCCCTTTTACAATTCCAGGAATATATGTAAGCCACTCACGTTCAACCTTCCACTGATGGTGCTCTTGGATCCATTTCATCACTGTAGGCCAATATTCTCCAGGCTCGACAGTGTAACCGTAAAGCGAATGCTCAAGACGTTTCTTCAATGCATCCGTTATGAAATCAGGTGTTTCAAAATCCATATCTGCAACCCAGAGTGCAGTCAGGTCGTCACGGCCGTATATTTTCATAAGTGCATCCGTCTTGACTGCTCCGGTACCTCGTCGTTCTATGACCTTGTCAAAATCGTATTTCATAGTATTTCTTCTTTAATGCCACGAATTTATCAAATCTCTTTTACATAAGTAACAGTCATTCAAAATTTCGTCGACAAATATCGCTCTCCCCTTATATAGTATTTGTTATACAATTTATATTATTATGGGAACTTGACTTAAATAGGAACTTATTCAATAGCATGTAACGTAATAAACTGAAGGTTAGGCAAATACTGCAATCACACCGCCATTAATAGTTCCTATTTCTTTTGTATTCTGAAGCAAAATCCATTTATTCTGGCTCTAAATCTATATAGTCTTCAGCCACAAAATAGTTACAGATAAAATAGCATGAAAAATGCCTGACACAAATGTATAGTGTCAGACATTTTTCTCGCAGATAAATCCGAATTTAC
>JAFVHZ010000082.1 GCA_017474265.1 Bacteroidales bacterium
CCTGAGATATTCGACTACAACATCCCTCAGCGCCTGCGCGACATCTATGCAGAAAAGGACTACGGACAGTGGGCCGATGCCTCAGGTGAAGTACCGGTATGCTTCATCGCGACCAACCACACCACAGGCGGCAACTCAGGAAGTCCTGTCATCAACGCAGACGGCGACCTCATCGGTCTGAACTTCGACCGTGTATGGGAAGGAACCATGAGCGACATCGTATTCGACCCTGAGATCTGCAGGAACATATCCCTCGATGTAAGATATGTCCTCTTTATAATAGATAAGGTGGCCGATGCCGACCACCTTCTGGAAGAAATGACCTTCGTTCCTTAACAGAGACTCTCGAAACTTGGAACGAAATTGGCCTGGATCGCTGACGCAAGTTTGTCAGCGATCTCTTTTTTCGTATAGCCGTATATGTTCTCGCCGACTCCGAAGAGGAATTCCACTTCCTTGTCATTGAACATCCTGTCTGTGAGCACAAGACCGATCATATAATCGAAGAGACTGTCACGCATGCCAGGATTGATTTCCAGAATGTTCTTCACGCAGTCCATGAAGATCTCCTGGACGTTCTGTTCGCACACATTGTCAAGGAACTTGCGAGGGAACATCTGGTAACTTGAGAGGTTGCCGAGGATATGCTCAAGTTCCTTATCTGTAATATTCTCATCTGCAGCGGCCACCATCAGACCTGCTGTAGCGATATAGTATCCTGTGAAATAATCGATAGGGCTGTTACGCAGTTTCAGAAGGATCTCGATAACTTCGGCCATCTTCTCCTGAAGTTCCTCGTCGCTTGCACAACCGGCAAACAGGTTGAGTGACTGCACTCGTACCGGATTGACCGGATGATTGGCATTGTTGAGACCCTGCCCCTCCTTGAAATACTCCAGATGCTTGAGGTTTTCTTCGATGAACACGTCCATCTGCATATCTATCTTGCTCAGGTCCAGACCTGAAGCCATCTTGAAAAATGCAGACACACACACTTCGAGGTCAGGAATGGCCATATATCCGTATCTGTCAGCCACCAGTTCAGACAACTGCTGCCACAGACGGATCTTGTACTGGAGCACAAGAGGCTGATTCACATTAGGAGGGAAGATGAAGTAGATGAGTTTAAGGAGTTCTGTATCCTTGTTCATCAGATGTCCGATTTCATGTCCTACGACAAAACGGAGTTCGTCATCTGTCATCAGGTCTATCAGGCCGGAATTCACGTTGATGATATGAGGCTCGTCTTTCTTTGAAGATGCAACAGCAAAAGCATTGACTGAAGAATCTCCTGTTATATAGAAGTCGACATCCTCTTCAAAGCCTAACTTGGCCTTCACATCATAGAAAAGATCGTACAGATGGCTCATGAGGCGTTTCTCAACCTTGAAACTGTGACCTTCCATCACGTTTTTCCAATAATCACCTCCCTGATCCATTGAAGACTGGGCAAGGATACCTTCCACGATCCTTCCATGAAGGGCATCGTAAATCTGCGAACTGAGAATCTGTTCGAGTTCAATATGAGGGTTAAGCATAGTTTTATGTTTTAGTGGTTTGAGACAAATTTAAACAATGTAATCCGAATTACGAAAATATTGAGTAAATTTGTTACCGGATAAAACAAAACATTATGGAACATTTGGAAAATCTTTCAATAGGTGTCTTCATTGACGGAGGATACTATGCAAAAATAAACGAGGGGCTTCGGAAGATAGCAAGCCACAAGGTGAACCTCACCAACCTCATGAAATTCATCCCGGAAGTCATTGCTCAGAAGGAGAATGTAGACCTTAAAAGGCTATATGTCACAGAAAGTCACTACTACAGAGGAAGATACCGCGTGGACGAGGCTGAAGACCGAGACCTTCTCTATTCGGAAAGGGCATTCGAGGACACACTGATAGAAAACGACATTGTGTGCCACTACAAGCACCTGCGTCTAAACCCTCAGGGCGGAGTGATCGAAAAGGGAATCGACACATGGTTCGCCCTTGACACTTATGAGATGACCCTGTTCAGGGAATTCGACTATGTGGTACTTATAAGCGGAGATGCCGACCACGAGATGCTGGCACGCAAACTCAAGGCCCTCAAGGCCCATGTGGTACTGATGACATGGGACCCTGCAGGCACCGGATCCACTTCACCGTTCCTCAGGGAAGAAGTCTGTACCCACATCGACCTTGCCACAATGACAAAGACAGATCCTGTCCTGAGGGCAAGACTTACAATGAGACAATAACGGAAAAACTGGAGCGCTATCGTTCGATAACGCTCCAGTTTTCAAGATATCCGCCATATACCTGAATATCAGGATCCGTACATGTCTCACTCTCGGCAGCAAGCAGGAGAGACGGGAGATTGCCCAGGATCCTGTCAGCGTTTGACGGCTTCAGGACGATGTCAGCGATACGCCCACGCGACAGTTTCACATAAAGTTTATACGAGAGGGGCGATGAGCGGTAGTAACGGTATCGTGTTATATGCGTATCCTGCAAAGCCGGCAGGATACCTGCACCGATGATTTCAGACGCCATGAACCTGCGGGCCACCATAATGCGTTTCCTGTCCACATATTCTCGTATGGCCGGGACAAGTGCATCCATCGTAATGAGCAGATCTGCAGCCTCTTCAGGTTTCAAGGTATATTCCATCACTTCCCCCCGTTCCATCGTACGTCGCCAGAAATTACGTGAGTACGGATAAGGTGGAAGATCCTCCCACTGGAATATCACCCAGACTCTTTGTTTCGAGCCGTAAAGCAGAGACCATGTCGAATTCTCCAGATGCATGGTCAAGAGATTCCTGCTGCAGGAGATTCTGTCTTCAGATAAGCCGTATACAGTCTTCATGCACTCACCGACCTTCTCAAAGAATTCATCTTTAAAGGGAACCCAACTGGAGATATCATGATGCTTTTCCCAATACTTCTTGTCCATGAGATAGACAATGACCTCACCGATAGCCCTGCGGACAGCCTTGTCGACATCCGCGCCATTCATCATGGCGCAACTGATCATTTCATACACACTGATATTAGCCCTCGTCATCATCTTGTTGACGATCTTCTGGGCTTCTGCCATAGGTATCTGATAATCTGACATCATGCTCACTCAAACAATGTAACAGACAGATGATTTCAACCATTACCATAAGATGATTCCGTATTGTCCATATCGTCTGCTATATCAGCAATGAATGACGAAAGATTACGGTCACTGACATCCGGTTCAAAAGCCACCAGATGACCTGGATCAGTCTGTTCATAATACAGCAGATGACGTCCCCTTTTTATTCCATAAAGGCATAGGCCTCCTGCGACACAGGATGGGCCAGGGCTGATATACAGCAATGTCTCAGCGGGTTCGACTTCATGCTTATCCAATACTTTCCTGCATGATTCAAACACAGAGTCAAGAGAGTTATAATCTGTAGCGGGAGTAATATGAAAAGTAACCTCCTTACTGTAGAACAATTTTACATACAATCTGAGTATATCACCCAAATGTCTACGTCTGCCATCTATACAGATCTTGCACTTGGAACCATGATTGTCCGAATTATACGACATGATTCTTTCACTCAAGAGTTTCGCGAGATTCCGTTTATCTGAATCCGGGTCATTTTCTTTCTTATGAATCAGTTCAACAATAATATCATCAAATTTATCAGCCAGAACTTTATCAGATGGAATTACCACACATTCATCAAGTTCTATCAACTGACATCTTTCTTTTTCATCTATTGAAGAACCATTATCTGCTCTGAAATCTCTATTGGTATCATAAACATTTTTGAAAAACGGATAACAGATCAGATCAAGATTTCGCTTTGCCAATCCGGAAATAGGCGTAATGAGAAGTTTTTTGTTATTTAATTCGCACCTGATCTTAATATTGGGAATGATGAATATCAATAAGAACATGGCAAATGCTGATGGAACTGCCTTAAGAAGACTGTTCACATCAGATTTTACGACCACATCATATAGAGAGTCTACAAACCAAGTAAACTGTAGAATAAAGACAAAAAGCAATATGACATGATGTATGCCTCCCTCCACGCTATTGCTGATGAACTTCGATATTATCCTTTTATTTACCGGTAAGAAGGACCTGAGCCTGCTACCGACAATGAGTAGAACTACGATAGCAAGACCTGCAACAACCATAGATACAGCGATACAAGAACTGATTTCTTTAGAATTGATAAGCCACCAAACCCAGAACTCAATCCATAACATCATGAGCAATATGACAGTAGTCAGATAAAATGGCCGTCTTTTTAAAAATTCACTCATATCATCATAATTTAATATAATCCCTGAAACCGACGAACTTGAACGACTTCAGGAACTGACCGTTACCCAAGTCGACATTTACCCTGCGTGTCGTGGCACAGACCACACGATAACCGGCATCAAGAAGCATATGCGACAATGCGGCACAGAAAGTCGTCTCTCCGCTCAGCATCACGGCACTGCCGGAAGGCGTATCCTTCAGGATATCCTGACAGAGATTCAGATACTTTAGTGCAAGTTCATATACTTCTTTTCCCGAATACTCCGGAGGAATATTCGGGAAAGGCTCATAAACGACTTTACCAAACTCAGACAGAGCAGCATCTACCTGATCCGGAGTCCATGTCTCAGTAGGATGGTTTGACAAATTCAGCAGCATTTCTACAAATTAAATACTCCTTTAATATAAAATAATCCTGATTGGTAATCCTTTACGACGTTCACTGACACATGACTACCGACATTGAACTGCACAGGGACCTTCTCTGCTGTCAGAATGATATCTGGATTTGAATCCAGAGACACGCCATACTTCCAAGTATTCTTTCTAGTAAAACGGTCCGTAACGGACTGGCTTGATACAATTTCACCACTATATCTTCCAGGCTTCAGGATTTTTGCTTCTGTACCTTTGGTTCTCATGGTAAACCTCGGCAGTCCTTTGGATTTCTTAAGAGTCCTGAACTCATCCGTCCTGGCATCGGTAGTCATGACCATATACGAGTCAATATCATCATTTTCCTTAGTCATGGCAGTGAATTCTCTGTTCACCTCAGAACCAGCCCATTTTGTATAATCATAACCGTTTGTACCTTGTGTGAAGAATCCGATGCATTCATCTACCGTAAGGACAACATTATTTTCAGGTTCTGCATTCCTATATACAGATACATTTTCAACAGTGGCAGATGTCTTTCCATAACCGAGAGGCTTACCCATACCTATGGAGTGATATCTGTCCTTGTCATTGAACAGCGTCAGAGCCGCAACCAAGGCTCCCAGTTCAAACGGTCTTAGGTTGAAGAATCGCACTTTGCCAGAGAATTCCGTACCTTTGGCAAGCGGGCACATCGCCACCGCTGATTCCACAAGTTTACCGTCTTCTGAAATTGCCGGATTGTCCTTATCCTGAAGCAATGGGACAGGACCATCCTTATGTATAGGGTAGAATTTCCTTCCGTTCACCTCCACCGCTTCATCCCATGTACTGCCACCCTGCACATACAGAGGATAATATGAAGGATGCGGAGTACCAAGAATAAGTTTATGAGCATCTGCAGATTCCGGAGTTTCATTTTCCGCCACGAAGAAATGTCCGACATGCACACGCCCCTTCAAAGCATCGGAATTATCTTTCCCGACATATCCGAACATACATTCGGCAAGATCCGGCCTTGCATCACGGAAGCCGGCATCTACAGCACCCCAAACCGATTTTGCATATGGATAACGATACATTCTGGACAATCCCATGCTGTGGACCTTGCCATCTGTAACGATAAAGAATACAGGTATCATCAGTCCATTGTCAAATCTGTGAAACCATAGTGAATTCCAATCCTCCGAATTTGCATATATAGAAGTAAATGCCTCTATAACAGACCTGTCAACTTCATAGCGTTTAGGATTTCTGATATCTGGAATCAGAAACTCATGATGCTTTCCTTTTTTGAACCTGCCCTCATCAGGCTTATGTCTTCCCTGCTGACCGGTAAAGACCAGAACTCCACCCATGCCTTTGCTTCTGCATATTTTACACATTTCCTCAACAAAGGTATCACGAGAAATCCTTCCATTGAAAAATCGCCCATACTTGATTTTTGCAGTCTTCTGCGAATCACTTCTGAAATTACCTTGGGTAATGAAATCGAACAGTTTCAGATGAGGGAACAGATTATCCAGTTCCTTGGCTTCCACAGAAACAGGAGTCCCATGATCGTACAAAGCATATACATCACCTTCCTTCTTCAGCCATCCGCAACGGACATCACGCATATTCTGAGTATATTCCTTGGAATGAAGATCACGCTTACCGAACGACTGATTCTCCACTTGGGCGAACTTGCCGTTGGAAATGATTTCAACGGTAGAGCGCAGTAAGCCTTTCACAGATGAACCCGGAATGAAATATCGCATATTCCCATTTCCGTCGACAATATGATTGAAACGATTATAATCGTTAGGACAGATACTTCTTCTAATATCTTCTGTAACAAGCATCTTCGACAGTCCGTTCCTGACAAAAATCGGAGATTCTGCCTTAAAGGTGACATCTATCACACCGGTCATACCGTCTTTGAACGGCACATCCATTGATATCCTTTCAGCCCAATCAGGATGGAAGACTCCATCAGAAGACAATGGAACAAAATTATATGGTGCTCTAAGTTTCATAACGACGTTCTACTTTTCAAATCCGACAAACAATGATTTTCCAGGCAACAGAGCAACGAATTCTTCACCATCATATTCAGACGACACTTCGTCCCACAACTGAAGGAACCTGAGTTTCTGCAAACCCTTTTCGCCAATGAATACCTGAGGCTCATCATGATTATCAGGCAATGGCACAGCATCGCACATATATTCTCCATCTACAAAACGGATATGTATAGACCTTACCGGCTTTCCGTCAGTGTCAGACTCACAGAAAAAGGCCGCAACTACATAATCCGAACCCTTTGGCAAATCATCTGAAGACGTCCATGGCAGATCATCTCTTGAACGTACCACCACCGGAGTATCGGAATCAGCCATCCAATAGTACCCTTCTATATTTTCAGCAAATGTTATCATATCCTTCTCAATTAACCGATTTAAAACAACCATGTCCTCTGTTGGTAAGACCTCCCAACGGAAGAAGCCCTTCATTGATATCACGTTCCACCAGATCTATCGCATCCTCAACTTTCTTGGGATCAACACCTTCATTGGCGCATCTCTGATTCAGGCCATTAAGATCCAAAGTGAACCTCAACTCAAAAGGAACTCCTTTCATATACACCGCTTCCTCATTATAGAGTGCACCAGGGAAAGCACCTCCTGTAAATCTGTCGATCATCACATGATTGAAGACTTTTCTGCTATACTTATCATCAAGAATTACATCTTCAAAGAACATCAGACCAGGTACCTGCTTTTTTCCATCTACAGTTCCGAACAAGATGCGGGATGCCGCATCACCTTTCGCAGGCTCTCCTTCATTAGAAGGATCCAAGACATTATACCAATATCTGAATCTGTGGGCAAAGGCCCCCTTTATCGATGACCCCGGGAAGACAACACCGTCTTTCGGTGTTCCCTCATTATTACTATCCCAATGGACATACCTCTCGGTAAGCGCCATTGAATCTGCGTTTTTATTGCCTAGACCCGATCCGAAAAAGACAAAATCTTCTGGAGACAGTTTCAGCAGAAAAGACTTATACTTCTTCTCATCAGCCTTCTCACCGGCATCTACAGGTTTCATGTCCGGAGCGGCCAATCTTGACGAATAATCGAGATACAGCATCATCTCCTCCTTTTTATCCAGATCAAAGACTGCGGAACTTATAGCACGGACCTCGAGCAGGCCGTATCCCTTGCGGATACCACCTCCGACTCTAAGGCCTGCCCCCAAGACAACATCGAGTACAGCGTCAAACAGTCCTTCGTCTTTTTCTTCATCCAAGAGACATTCCAGATCGAAGCAGAAACGGGTCCCTTTATAAACCACCTGATTGTCAAACTTGCCTGCGCCGTCAGTGACACCTTTTTCATTGATGCACACGTGCTGTCTGACAGGACACTCCGCATAGAAATTCATCAATTCGTGTGACGGATTCTTAATAACACCATCCACAACCGATCCATCAAAATCCACGATTCTGGCTTCTGAAACGATGATCTTGGAACCGGTCGAGTTTATTCCATCATGTTTTCCAAACAACACATCCATTTCTGACACATGCTCAACTGCGTGGCGTAAAACTCCGGCAAGGGAAGTTCCCGGGATGTATGGCAAACCTCTGAAATCAACTGCAACAACCGAGTCGGTCATCACATTCCCCTCACCACTTCCGACAGCCAAAGGAGTTACGGCTTCAACAACCAGCCTCACCACCTTCCTCTTATTCATCTTTGTCATAGCCTATTGATTTTTATTCTTTTTACCTGATTGTGCCTTCTTGATCATTACAGAGGCAAGATTTACCACGGCCATCGGGCCGTAACGGTCGATATCCACCTGACTACACAATTCAGGTACCGTGACCTCAAGAAAATCCTTCAGTTCCTTTCCGGACTTTCCCTGCCAATATTTTGAACTGATGCCCTTTGAAATATACTCTTCGATTGTCACCGTCATATCTTCATACGAACTGCTGGCAATCGCAATCTGTCTGATCTGCCCCCACTGCGATACCGACGCTGCTGAATTGAAATAATTCCTCATGGAGTTGCTGGTCCGGAAAATATCTGACATCACGTCATCCTTCTTCTTTTCACTCGAAAGCCATTCATACAAAGTCTCTTCTACTCCTGTAAGGTCAACATGACGCTTGCTGACAGGGGCTCTCCCTTTGAGGAAACTATATGTACTTTTTCCATCATCATCCGTTTCAACGAGGAACGACGGATTATAAAGGACATGCCCGAAACCCTCTGTCCTGAAAGAACCTATCCATCCGTCACCATGCGGAGGTTCCGGGCTGGATACGACGAACACAGAGCCCTTCTCTATGCCCGTATAATCAGAATTATGTGCTCTTCTGAATGCATTGAATGACGAGTAACTGAAGGTTCTGACCTGTGACTCTTCCCATAAGATCCTGGCACCTTCTGCAAAGCCCAGTTCCTTTGGGGATGGTCTGAAATGCGGCAGGCCCATATCATCAAGGAATATCAGACGACTGTCCGCATAGACCACATATCGTCCGTCAGAGGATTTTTCTAGATTCACATTGTACGACCCATACTGGTCTGCTCTTATCTGCGTAATCTCCACAAGTCCGTATTGTGCCGAACGGGATCTTCCGACATTCCTGCGACCTGATAGATGACGAACGATATGCTCCGCACAAGATTCTGATGCATTATCCGACACTTCTACAGAGAAGAGCATCTCCAGCCCTTGCCTCAAGGACTCATATGTGAAGAGTTGCGACTTGGCCACTGTCCTTGACTTCCTGTCCCAGGCAGTCTTTACAGCAACATCCGTATCAGTATCCACCTTTCTGACCGATTCTCCATCAACAACGACAAATCCGCTCCTGCACTGCTTCAACTGTACATCTTCAGGCATTACCTTTATCTTGTGATGGACATACACTTCAGATTTCTCTCCCTCAGGACGGAAGACATCCGTATCCTTAGGATAATAAAATGATGCCGGCATCCTCAGGCCTCTGATGATCCCCCATGAAGGATGGGCATCTCCAAAACGCACATTACCGGAATACAGGATATCATAGAGCAGACCTGACTTCTCCTTATAAAGCCCGTTCGCCACAATTCCCCAGAAACAACTTCCCGGAATGAAATCCAGCGTGGTCTGCGGACCGGAAGTGGCCGAAGTCTGCGACAGAACCACATCAGACAGAAGCGTGCACTTGAAATACAACGTTCCCGTACTTTGCGAATCGACCTTCTCTTCAGTCCTCTCCGCTTCTGACTCAAACGAGAGCCCGCAGCGTCCCAATCCCCTATGTCTGTTATATCCGAGCCTCTTGACAAATTTCAATGCATTCTTCAATTCATCAAGACTTTCTTCCGGAACATTTAGAATCCTGGCGTACATGATGCAAGGGACAGCAACTTCAACGGTCCTCAAGGAACCTTCCTCAGTGACTCCCTCTGCCGTCATTCTGGCAGCAGAAATATTTCTGTACAAAAATGAGGTCAACGATTCAGAAACTATCCGCGTCCTCAGGTCCTCTTGCAGGACGGCATCTGAAAAGAACATTCCCGAAGGCAGTCCCTTTCCGCATACAACAGCCATAGCCTCACTAACCAGCCCCTTCAATGTCCTGCCTGGAACATATGGCAGACCGTCCTTGTCCTTCACCACAACAGCATCTGCATCTGCCCCGGAAGCGAGACCTGACCCACAATGCCAGTCTGAATACATCTCGACCTTGTAAACTATATCGTAATGTTTCATATCATCTATTTTGACAGGGTAACACATGTAAGTACATCATAGGCCGGGCATCTTTCGCCTTCGTGAACTGTAACTTTGGCAAACAACTCAGACGCCCTGGCACCATTCACCAACCTGACTCTTTCGGCATACTGTTCTGCCTTTCCTGTATCAGAATACATCAATGAAATCCACTTGCGGACCGCAGTCTTGATGTTATTGTTGGACTTGAGACTCATGGAAACATTCAGCAGATCTGCGACCGTCCATCTGTCATCAAACACCTTTTCCGTATAATATGGTCCAAACAAGAAGGTGCCACCTTTATAACCAAGTTCACGCTCAGCCATGTTCTTCCAGTCATAAATGACACTGTCCTGTATCTTGTAGAACATCAGGCACGAATTCGGAACCTGTCCGGAAGACTTGGCTTTGGTATCTACCTTGGCGGCATGGCAAAGACTTTCCGCAAGATCATACGCATAGAAGAAAGGATATGAAGGCTTCATAAATGCAATTCCTGCACATGCTGTCAGTCCTGACGACAGAAGATCAGCATACTGTTCAGATTCTTTTGCGAATTCAGACATCCTTTCCTTCGTCATAGTCTCAAAGCATTCAAGGAATCTGTCTGTAAACTCAAGAGCGATGTCTCCACGACAGATGAATGTAACGTCATCGCCACTCAAGACGAGGGGTCTGATAGGAATAATATCCTGCTCACTGAACATGTTGGCCACAGCATCACGAAACGCATCTCTTGTACACTCGTCGATGCCGACAGAAAGTTTCGGGAAAAGGACCTTATCCCCTCCCAGTTTCTGAACGATCCGGCCAAATCCGTTACCGTCGGCATGGACCACAGCAAGCCATCCTCTTTCACCAGCCAGTTCGTCATTATCTACCAACAGTTTCTCCACCTGTCTGCCGAAAGCCTTTTCGACAAGAGCACTATAATCCTGCTGCCTTCCTATTCTGAGGGCATCGTTCTTCCTTCTGGTAGCAAGATCGATATATTCATCATGCTCATAAGCGACAGCAGGTTCTCCTGTCTTCTGCGCACGCATCATACCAAGGAGTCCCGGATATAATGGACGTACGGGACGGTTCCTTTCCACCTTCAGACGGACTTCAAGTTCATCCGCCGCAGCAGCATATTCACAGTCATCTTCAAGACAGACGACAGCCTGGCTTATGGTGATTCCGGGAGCAGCAAGCATCACTTTACGAGGGAAGTTCCTGTAGGCCTCGGCACAATCATCCTTTGAGTGAAAGATCACCCTGATGTTTCCTGCCGCGCGCACAATATTCTCGACTCGGTCTTTGCAACGGGACGTGAACTCATCAAACATGGATGTGCAGATCCTATCGACAAGTTCACTTGCTCCGATGATAGGTTTGAGTTCATTGGTCTTCATTATGAAGTCCTGAATCCCCTGCACAGATGCGCCATACAAATATTTCATATAGAAAACGGTTAATCAGTTCAGAGTTAGGTATTCAAATTTCTGTAAATTTAGAATGTAATTGTTAATTTTGCAAAAAAAGAAGGTATGGAAAACAAGATCACCACGATAATGTTTGACAAGGGTTTCAAGCCCGATGACATCGGTCATTTCAGAGGAGCAATGCTCACACTGCTTCCTGATGACCCTGTTCTTCACAATCATGGCGATGACACGATTCTTTACAGATATCCCAAAGTCCAGTATAAGTTATGCCAGCGAAAGGCATGCATAATAGGCATGGACGAAGGAGCCGACATACTTGAAAGGGAACTCCATCTTGGTGACGAACTCACCTTGAAACTAGGCAGACGTATCTGCACATTCAAGGTCACAGACAAGACCACGACATATTTCAACCCCGACAGGCAAGACCCCGACGGGTTCGACTACAGGATCTCAGGCTGGCTCCCCCTCAATCAGGATAACCATATGGTATACGAACAGATGGACAGCATGTATGAAAGAATCAGCCTTCTTGACAGCATACTCATATCCAACATCCTCCGCCTGCACCGAGGCCTGGAGCACAACATCGACTACCAATGCAAGGCCTATATCAAAGACATCATCCGGTCAGGAAGTGTCAAATATAAAGGTGTGGAAATGCTCACCCTGGACGTCACAATCCACACCAATACCTGCCTCCCCGAAAACTTCGGCATCGGCAAAGGCAGCGCCCGCGGGCACGGCACGATCATGACAATCAAACAACAAACTGATGACACACCAGACAATGTTTGACATCCTTTGCAGCGAGAAACACCTGCTGCCTGGAAGGATGTTAAGAGCAAAGGCTCCTCGGGAGGGGTCAACGGTCAGAACATCTCTGACTTTGAGAAAGACCTAGGTAACAATCTGCTGGAAATTGCAGCATTCTTTGAGGAAGGATGCAGATATAGGCCATATAAGGCAAAATGGTAATGAAAGCAAGAAAATCATTCATTGTCATTGCATATGACATAACAGATGACAGGAGACGGTACCGGGTTGTCAAGGCTCTGAAACAATACGGCACAGCAATAAACATGAGCGTATACGAATGTATGCTCACAGATTCACAATTTGAAAAACTACTTATCAGACTAGGGAAACTGATAGATGTAGAAAGCGACAAGATTGTATACTATGATATGTCTGGACTGCTTCACCAAGATTACATATCAACCCGAAAAGATCAGAAGGGATACGAATATAATTACGGTCATTTGAGATAAAAACGCTTGCGAAAATGCACCGTCGATGATATACCATTGATTATTAAGCATTTTAGTGACACCAATTGGGGGACAATATAGATTTACTGATTCGCAAGACACAAATAATACAATAAAATAAATTCCTTTTGCGAAAACATTCAGCATGGCAAAACCACTGATATACAACAATTTAAACAAACACACCCTCAAAAAACATTTGGAGAAGCACATTAAAATCATTAGATTTGCGAAAATTGTATCGGTTTTGCCTTTAATCATAGTAAAATCAATCAGATAGTTCATTGACAAGTTTGCTCCATAAAGCCATAAACAATTGTCTCCCAAAGGGATCCCTCACCCTCCATCAGAAACAGGGTTGAGACAAATCTGATTTACACGCACGATGGATTCATTGAGGTGATCCCTCACCCTCCATCAGAAACAGGGTTGAGACGAAAATCTTCTCTATTCATAATTTGATAATTATTGATCCCTCACCCTCCATCAGAAACAGGGTTGAGACTTTACATCCTCCAACTTATTCGGATTCTTTGCGATCCCTCACCCTCCATTAGAAACAGGGTTGAGACAAAAGACTTTGTTTAAAATAGTATTCATAATTATAATCCCTCATCATCCATCAGAAACAGGGTTGAGACAAATAATAATTATCTATATGCTTAAATAGCTGATCCCTCACCATCCATCAGAAACAGGATTGAGACAAACTTTGCATCGAGATCAAGGTCATAC
>JAFVHZ010000006.1 GCA_017474265.1 Bacteroidales bacterium
CTTACAGTGGCAGAGGTGGAACTTTCTTCTGAGGACGAGGCTTTCGCAAAGCCTGAGTGGCTCGGTGAGGAAGTGACAGGAGATGTGAAGTACTACAACTCCATGCTTATGAAGAACCCTTATAAGAATTGGGCTAAATAAATCGTTTTGAGATCCTCCGCATCTGCGGATGTGGCATCTTAGGTTGAATTTCAGGCCATTCCTGGATGCGGAGGGTCTTTAAAATTAAAGACATCAACCATGACCGACAAGACAACAGAACTGGAACAGGAGCAGGTCTTTGACCCGCTGGACATGAACAACTACAAGGTCGAGAAACTCCCTAAGATGGAGAAGTCCGGCTTTGAGAAATGGATGGCGCGCCTTGGAGGACCGATTGCAGCCATTGTTTTCGTCCTCATATACTGGGTGATCGACATCCCTCTCTTCGACAATCTCGATTTCTCCGGCCTTTCGAGCAAGGCTCAGGCAAGGTTGGACGTGATAGGGGAGGCCGCCTTCATCAGGGCCTGCTATGCGATGCTTGCAATCTTCTGTGCTTCCATTGTGCTTTGGATCACGGAAGCCGTACAGAGTTACCTCACTTCTCTGATGGTGATCCTGTCCGTGGTGCTTTGCGGTGTGACTACCCAGAAAGAGGCTTTCGCCCAACTGGGACACCCTGTAATGTGGCTGAATATCCTCTCTTTTGTCCTTGCCAGCATGCTCGTCAAGACCCGCGTGGCGAAGAGATTCGCCCTCTGGTTCGTGCTGAAGTTCGGAAAGAGCGCTACCGGCATATTCTTCAGTTTTCTGGTCATCAATGTCGTTCTGTCGATGTTCATTTCCGCTACTACCGTCAAGGCGACTATACTTCTGCCGATATTCATGGTCGTAGCAGCAATATTCGGAGCAAGTCAGGGCAACAGGAACAATTTCGGCCGAAACCTTGTCCTCCAGAATCTCTTTCAGATAAATGTCGGTGCCAGCGCCTTCATGACGGGTTCTGGTGCGAATCTTCTCGCTATATCACTCCTTATGGGTGCATATAGTTCAGTTTCAGTCATATACTCGGATTGGCTCGTGGCGGCATTTCCTCTCGCCATGATCCTTCTTCTTATCGGATGGTTCATCGGTGTGAAGGTTATCTTCCCATTGAAGCCGGAGGAAAGGCAGCCTCAGATCCAGGGCGGAATGGAGCGCCTGCGCCATGAACTTGAATCCATGGGAGCCATGAAGATGGAAGAATACAAGTCCATCGCGATATTCGTCGGCGTACTCGTGATGTGGGTTACGGAGAGCCTGCATGGCGTTTCCGCTGAAGTCGTGGTGCTCATCGGTGCCATCATTGCGCTGATGCCGGGAATCGGTGTAGTCAAATGGAATGATGTAGATATCCCTTGGCACCTTATGATCTTCTCTGCAGGAGCGTATGTGATCGGATCCGGCCTCAATGCCACCGACCTTCCTGCCATGATGGTGGGTGCAGGAATGGACGCTCTGGGCATCACTTCCCAGACTCCTTTCTTCGTTCTTTACCTTCTCCTGACCGGACTCATGCTTTTCAGTGCCCTTATCTTCCAGTCGAAGAACATGAGGACACTCGTATTCGTGCCTATCGCCATAGGAGTGGAACAGCAGTTCGGCTTCCCGCCGCTCAGCCTCTCGTTCCCTGTGTCCCTTCTGATCGAACATGTCTACGTGCTGCCGTTCAACAGCAAGCCGGCGGCGCTGCTGTATACTACCAACCATTACAGTTGGAGCGACACCTTCAAGTTCGGTATCACCATGATGGTCATAGCATGGATTATGATACTCATCTGGGGGCAGACCGTCCTCCACTGGCTCGGCTATACACCAGGGCTGTTTTAAATGTCATCCTGAGGAGCCCGAAGGGCGACGTGAGGATCTAAAACAAGTGAAATGATATCGATAAAGGCAAAGAAACACGACAGTTTTTCCGTCGAATTCAAATTCGGATTCGACTGCAAGGAAGACGGCATACGCGATGACTTCTCGGTCAACGCATGGGTCTTTGTGCCCAACAGCCTGGACATCAATCCGGAGAACTACGGCAAGAAGCAGTTCTACCGCGATATAAAGTCCAATGTCCGTCTCATAACTCCTGTCTATCTGATGCGGGATATCGCACAGGATTCGTCTTTGCCTTTGACCTCATTGCGTAACGCCCTTGAGAAGATTGCCTCCAGTCCGGACCAACAGTCTGAGATGGACTCCTACCAATATCATCTCAAGATGTTCGGAGCCATATTCAAGAGCGCATTGCGTGACCAGGCGGCCCACCTTCAGAATGCCAGATCTCTTGAATCAGCCACCTATCTTGTCGAGGACTATGTCGGAAGCACCAAGGAAGTGTTGAGGAAGTTCAGGGCTCTGTATCAGATCATAGATGTCCCGACTGTCTCCGACAATGTCCGCAGTTATTTCCGTCTTTGCGACGAGTTCATGAGCCATGTGGTGGAAATGAGGACAATACGTATCATACGCTCCATAGACAGGTCTCTCAACAGCGGAGTCTACACCGATATCCGGAAGGAGTTCATGAACCTGATTCTCGATGAGAGAAGGTACAAGGCTGAGAATGCTTACGGAATGCTTGACAATGATGCAGCCCACAACCGGAGCCTCGTATATCATCACGGAATGCTGAAGAAGTTCATCGAGAGTGAACTTTATATCCACCTCGACAAGAAGAAGGACGGAGTCGCGGTCGAGCAGATATACTACAGCATAGCGGCCGGAGCAGCGATGATCTTCGCCACTGCGGTGGCATGGTATACTCAGGTGAAATACGGAAACATCACCTGGCCCCTGTTCATTGTCCTTGTGGTAAGTTACATGCTCAAGGACCGCATCAAGGACCTTCTGCGATATTACTTCGCCCATAAACTGGGCAACAAATACTATGACAAGAAAGCCACCATCACCATCGGAAAGAACCGTGTAGGGGTGATAAAGGAAGGCTTTGACTTCATTTCCATCGACAAGGCTCCTTCCGAGGTCCTCAAGTTGCGTGGGAGAGCGTCTTCTGTCGAGGACGAGTCACGGATCTTTGACGAGAAGGTCATGCTTTACCGTAAGCATCTGACCATCGACGATGTCGCGCTGGCCGCTAACGACGACTATCCGATGCGGGGCATCAACGAAATCATGCGTCTGCATATGACCCGCTTCACCCACAAGATGGACAATCCTAGTGTTCCGGTCGACACCCTGGATGAAGAAGGCAACATAACATCGGTCCGTGTGGAGAAACTTTACTATGTCAACATAATTTTCCAACTTCAGCATGACGGGGAGACCGAATATCATCATTTCCGCATCACGATGACCCGCAACGGTATCCTCTCGATCAACGAAATCTGATCCGCTTGATCTGTAATTGCTTGATTCATAGTGATTTGTTGTAGGTGTCCTGCCGGCCCGGTCCTGCAGGACGATGAGTTATCTTGTTGTCTGATAGCGGTTTATGCTACACGACCTCTCGATGTGACAGGTGCCTGTTGATAATCCATTTTCTAAAATAATGTACAGATTATCAGAAAAATGCGTATTTTTGAAAGATTTTAGAATTCAATCAATTATCAGATATATGGCAATCATCAACAAAGACCGAAAGTACAAGTGGGAGTTCGAGAGCATCGGAGGCTCCACACGTGTAAGGATTACATCAGGCGAAGACATCGCTCACCTTCATGAACTTGATCCGAAGATGTGGACTGTCCTTTCATGTCCGGTGAAGGGACTTGAGATCAGTGAGAAGAGTCTCTCATATATGGATACCGATTCTGACGGAAAGATCAGGGTGAATGATGTCGTTGCGACATCCCATTGGATGACAGGTGCATTGAAGAATGCGGACCTTCTTCTCGCAGGCAAGGATTCTCTGGACATCAACGACCTGAATCCTGATAATGAGGCAGGCCGCAAACTCTACAATTCCGCTAAGCAGATCCTGACCAATCTCGGAAAGGAGGGTACAGTCATTTCCCTTGCTGAGACCGCTGACATCGCGGCTATCTTTGCGAAGACACGTTTCAATGGTGACGGAGTCATCACCGAGGCTTCGGCAGATGATGCGGAAGGTAAGGCTGCAGTGACTGCTGCTCTCGCTGCCTTCGGTGGCGTGGCGGACAGAAGCGGTGCCATGGGACTGAATGCTGAACTTATAGAGACCTTCTACAAGACCCTTGCAGACTATGCTGCATGGCAGGCTTCGGCAGTCGAGGCTCCTTTCGGAGACCAGACCGATGCGGTGATCTCTGCTTACAACGCCCTTGATGCCAAGGTCAAGGATTTCTTCATGCGTTCAAGACTCGCAGCGTTCTCTCCGGACAGCACAGGAGCGCTCGATGTGCAGACTGCTCAGATCCAGGCCATCAGTGCCGAGAACCTTACCTCCAAGACAGACGAGATATCATCATATCCTCTTGCACGCCTCACAGGAAAGGCCGAGATCGACCTTTCCGCACCGGTCAATCCTGCATGGGCTGCACAGTTTGAGCTCGTAAGGTCTGTCGCTTTTGCTGACCTCAAGGTCCTGACCGAAGAGGATTGGACTGCTGTGGGGGCAAAATCTGCTGCATATACCGCATGGAAGGGTGCCAAGGCCGGTGCTGCAGTCGAGGCATTAGGACTCGATACTGTAAAGAATCTTCTCGCGCAGGACAAGAAGGCATATCTCCTGGACCTCGTGGCTCAGGATGCTGCACTTTCAGAGGAGGCTGCAAACATAGAGATGGTGGACAAGTTTCTTCATGTCCTTCGCGACTTCTACCGCCTTCTCCGCAACTTCGTGACCCTTCATGACTTCTATGACAAGGACAGGAAGGTCTGCGCAATCTTCCAGTCAGGTAAACTCATCATCGACCAGAGAGAGTGCAGATTCTGTATGCCTGTTGCTGATATGGCCAAGCATAACGCTTCTGCAGCGACAAGCGGAATGTTCCTCGTGTACTGCGACTGCACCACAAAGACAAAGCCTGGCAAACTTTCGATAGTTGCTGCTGTCACTGTAGGTGACATAGGTGACCTCATCGTCGGCAAGAATGCCCTTTATTATGACAATGCCGGTGAGGAATGGGATGCGGTGATCACCAAGGTCGTAGACAACCCTATAAGCATAGCACAGTCATTCTGGTCTCCATATCGCAGGATGGCAAAGGTGGTGGAGAACCTGATCACCAAGAATGCGGCCGACAAGGATGCAAAGATGATGGCTGATGCTACCGCAAAGATAAATGCAGCACCTGCTGCGGCGGCCACTGCAGATCCGAAGGCTCCTGCACAGCCTTTCGACATCGGTAAGTTTGCCGGTATCTTTGCTGCCTTGGGAATGGCATTGGGCATGATCGGAACGGCCCTTACCAGCATATTCGGGGGGCTTCTGAATATGCCTTGGTGGAAGATCATCATTGTCTTCGTTGCCATCATGCTCATCATTTCAGGCCCTGCGATGGTGCTGGCATGGCTCAAACTCCGCCGCCGCAATATTGCACCTCTTCTCAATGCCAACGGATGGGCTGTCAATGCCGCGTCGAAGATCAGCATACCGTTCGGTGAGACGCTCACAGACATTGCCAAGTTCCCTAAGTTGAAACTAAAGGATCCATATGCAAAGAAAGGTCTTGCTCCATGGAAGGCATGGTGCATATTTCTCGCCGCCCTTGTGGTGGTTGCAGGCGGACTCTGGCTTTTCAACCTTCTTTCATGGGCTGGTCTGAAATCTCCGCTCCCTCGTTACAACAAGCCTGAGGCTGTAGAGGAAGTTGTCGTCGAGTGTGCTTCCGATTCTCTTGCCGTTACAGACACGACTGCAGTCATTGCAGAGTAGTGATATCCACAGTACGCCATACCGACCGGTATGGCGTACTGTGTAACTATTCCTTTCTTCGTCCCATCTGCGCATTCATGAATGGCAGAGCATTGTCTCCTGCAGCCTTGAGCCTGTCCACAACCCCGCCGAACAAGGTTTCCTCTTCCACCTGCTCGTCCACAAAGGTCCTGAAGAAGTTCTCCGTCGCGAAGTCCTGTTCCTCGATGGCGTGAAGCACTATCTTGTCAATCATCTTCGACACCATCTTCTCCTGACTGAGTGAGTGCTCGAACACTTCTGTCACCGAGCCCCATCCTTCCGGCACAAGATTGATCATCTGAAGTTTTACCTTGCCGCCTCTGTCGGTCAGGAAGTCTGCCATCCTGGTTGCATGTTCCCTTTCTTCGTCCGAATGGCATCTGAGCCAATGGGCAAATCCGTCCCAGCCCTGAGCCTTAAGGAAATAAGACATCTGGAGATAAAGTTGTGAAGACCATAATTCGGCAGTGATCTGGTCATTGACCACCTTCTGCAATTTACTTGAAATCATGACTATCTGCTTTAAAAGTTCGTTGTAGTCTTTCATTGCAAGTGCAGTGCCATTTTCTGTCCCGGCCTGTTCAATCTGCGTGAAATGTAACCTTCTGATTGATAGTCGGATATACAAAGTGCGTGCTCCCCTTTGGCAGCACGCACTTTGTGTAAGTTGGTGATATTCAATATGTTTTATGTTTGCGCTAAATGACGCGCTGTCCGTTCAGAAGCACCTGTTCGATGACAGGGGTCTGGTGACTGTATGGGATGAAAGCCAATGAAGGGACAGGCTTGGTGATGATCAGGTTGGCCTTCTTGCCGACTGTGACCGATCCCAGGATGTCGCTCACTC
>JAFVHZ010000083.1 GCA_017474265.1 Bacteroidales bacterium
AAAGTACTTCAGGAAATATGCGGTTATCTTCTATTTCCCGATAGCCGACATGAGAAGATAGGCGTACTTGTCGGAGAAGGTCGAAACGGAAAATCTGTCATTCTCAGCATGATTTCGTACATTGTGCCGCCCATCTTCACGACCACTGAGCCGTCAGCCTGCTTTGCAAGTTTACCGGTCTCGATTTCAATTACCCTTCCGTCGGATAATTCGATTGTCTTTTTTACGATATTCATTGAATTCATCTTCTCGACCTGCCTCCCCCTATGGGAGTCATTATTATTAAATCATCATTTTCCGCCCATACGAAGCCCAGAAGAGGCTTCTACATACAGTTACGTATTATATTGTGCTGCCCTTGTTGCGCCGCAGGCCGATGTGTTAGCGCATAGCGGGCGTCTTTGCGTGAAAAAAGGGGGAGTCCAATCTTTTGGCATTCCCCCTTTGTCGTTTCCTACTATGAAGTGGCTTATCGACGGAGACCAAGTTCCTTTACGATAGCCCTGTATCTCTCGATGTCAACAGACTTGAGATAATCAAGTACACGACGACGCTTACCTACAAGTTTAAGAAGAGAACGACGGGTTGCGTAGTCCTTCTTGTTGTTCTTGAGATGCTCGGTAAGGTGAGCGATACGGTAGGAGAATAAAGCCACCTGGCTCTCTGGAGAACCTGTGTCAGTATTAGACTTTCCGTACTTCGCGAAAAGTTCCTGTTTCTTTTCAGGCATAAGATACTCTGCCATAACTAAAAAAGATTAAGGGTTAAACATCAAAACTTTACGGGTCACTGTCAAGTAAACCCAAAGCGGGCGCAAATATACGCATAAAATCCAACAAAACAAGACGATGGAGGAAAAATTTCAGATTATTCCGCACTCTTCCTGAACCATACATTCATGGTCTGTCCGTCTCCCCTGTTGTTCCACGAATAATACGGAACCATAAGCAACGGCATCTCCTTTTCAGGTGCATCCGCGACAGATGAAGCCAAGGTGATGTGCGGTATACCGGCCATCACGCCTTCCTCAAACCTGCCGACGATACCGTCCTGGCATATATCGGAAATGACATAGTCACTTGCAGGGTATTCATTGTCCACGCCTTCGGCGCAATAAAGGAGCGGGCCTCTCGTCACCGCCACACGGCCCCTGTCTGCCTCGACACGTTCATCGGCAACAGAGTACCTGACAGGCATGGTGAATGTCATCTCGACGACATCTCCCTTCTTCCACGTCCTTCTCACAGGTACAAATCCGTCGACCGTCTTTTCGCCGACCTTTCTGCCGTTGACCCTGACCTCCACTTCGGACTCATTACCGCCTGCATACGAATATAGTTCACCAGGGATGAACCTGACACCGCTCCACGTCGGCACACGGAGCCAGAGGGTGAAATCCGCCTCCTCACCGGAAGGAGTGACCTCGATGGTCACATCTCCGTCAAACGGATATCCTGTCCTCTGACGCAGGTTGACCTCGCCATCCTTCAGGGAGATGTCCACCGAACTTCCGACATAGAAGCCGCAGAACACATCATCATCGGTTCGGGCATAGGCCATTCCGGACACCTGAGGTATCAGACGTGCCAGATTGGAAGGACAGCATGCGGTACGGAACCAAGGGGACCTGCCTGCACTGCCGTGATTGAACTTACGTTCGCCGTCCGACTCCAGAACATTGACATAGAAGAAACGGTTGCCTTCAAGGTTCACGCCGGCAAGGACATTATTATATAAGGATATTTCAGCCATATCCACATACTTGGCCTCACCTGTGGCAAGGAACATCCTGTAGTTGAACAGAACATTTCCTACCGCGGCACAGGTCTCGTCATAAGTCTCCTTGTTCGGAAGAAGATAGGCAGGGCCGAAGCCCTCTATGCCCGGCACAGAACCGAGGCCTCCGTTGATATGGATCTTCGTATCTGCGATGCTGTGCCAGATGGCATCAAGAGCAGGAGCAAGGGTCGTATCTGCAAAATGTCCCATGACGTCCGCCATTCCCGAATACATATACAGAGCCCTCACAGAATGGCCGACAGCCTCCATCTGCTCGCGCACAGGCTTATGCTGCTGGGCATAGGTGGCGCTCAGATAACCCTCACCGTCAGGAATATAGGTCACACCGCGGACATCTATGAAGTTCTTAGCCATCTGAATGTAAAGCGAATCTCCGGTGGTCTGGTACAGTTTGACCAGGGCCAGTTCTATCTCCTGATGGCCAGGTGCCTGATTCACAGGCACACCGTCATTGTAGGCCGGATCTCCTTCGAAGAACGCCCTGTTGATATGACGCGCATTCTTCTCTGCCACATCGAGCCACTTGCGCTTTCCGGTAGCCTTGTAATACGCTATGGCAGCCTCATACATGTGTCCCATGTCGTACAGTTCGTGACTGTGGAACACATATGAATACGGTCTGTCACCGTAGCCCCATATCTTCGGGAACATGGTCTCAGGGACAGAAAGAGGCTCGTAAAGATATCCGTCCCCGCATTGTGCATCGGCGATGATGTCGATGATGGCATCCATCCTCTTCTCCAGTTCCGGATCGTCTTCAAGGGTAAGGAGATATGCAGCACCTTCCATCACCTTGAACAGGTCGGAGGCAACATATCTCGGAAGAGTGTTCATCTTCTCCTGCACGCCGTTCTTGAGATAGTTGCCCACTCGGCGGAGATTCTCCACCACAGGCTCGGTCTTATCCAGTGCGAAAGGGACCAGAGTCTTCTTCTGGGTCTTGAGTCGAGGGAGCCAGAACTCATCCTCGAGAGTGACCTCCTCAAATGTAACAGGCTTAAGAGCCTCTGCAGGCTTCTCTGAGACACTGCCGCATGAAGCCGCCACAAGTCCGGCCAGACCTAGAAGCCCAAGCCGAATCTGACCCAATATTCCGATTCGAGTGCTTTCCATGTCTCTACTGCCTTATCGTAAATATACTGAGTATACGCGTCGAGGACCGCTGACGAAGCGCCTGCCTGAGGAAGTCCGTCAATGGCAAGGTCTTCCATCATCAGGATCTTTTCGTTGAATCCTGTCTTTGTTGTCTGCCATGCAAGAGTAGCGAGCTTGTTGGCGCGGCGGAACTGCCAGAGGGCACAGTCAGGGATATAGGTCTTCTGACCACATACATCAAAACCTGAAGGAAGGTCCTTGTTGCCGCAGAACACCGGTATACGCGGGCTCTGTCCAGGATTGTCCACTGAAAGCCAGCAGATACCACCAACCTCGTCAGGAAGCCATCCGCGGAGTTGGGTCACATGCGAATAAGAACACCATGCCACTGAAACTGTCCTGCGGAACTCGATGGTTCCGGGAGCGATTGCATTAAGGGTGCGCTGCATGTTGGTTGTGAGCCAAGGATTGGCAAGAGGACTGACTATGGTATCTGCAGGATGGTCCTTGGTAGCGGGACGTGCCATCAGGACATTACGTGTCATGTCGAAGTCAGTACCTTCATATGTCTCTCTCAGAAGGGCCATCACATCCTTCACGTCGACTTTCTTCTCAGGCTTCACGGAGAACGGCAGTTCCGGCATATCATATGTAAGTCCGAGAGAAGGCGCTATTGCATTCAGGATGAAATATTCCCTGTCATGGAAATTCCTTCCCTTGCTGTAGTCGCAGTTGAAGGCCTTCCAGAACACGAACTCCCCTTTTCCATCCCACAGGCCGTTGTCCTTTGCAACCTGCTCCACATTGTCGGATGCCATGAAATTGTTCTTGTCGCGGCGGTTCATCTTTCCCACGCGCGGGATGTTGGCGGAAACGGCCACCTCATCGTCAGGTACCCTCTGCGCCACCCATGCGGCACCGAGCCTGTCCTTTCCGACTCCTACAATCTCGAACTGCCACACCTCGTTCTTGTCCGCCACTGTAAGACACTCACCCACATCGCCATATCCATACCTGGACGCAAGTTCTCCCATGGTACGGATGGCATCACGCGCATTGTCGCAACGCTGCAGGGCAACTCTCTGAAGTTCCTCGATAGTGAACCATCCGGCCTTGTTCACAAGAGTGTCGGGGCCGCCGAATGTGGTCTCACCTATCGCCAACTGCTTCTCGTTCATACAAGGATATGCAGTGTTGAGATAGGCATATGTATGAGCCACCTGAGGGATCTCGCCGACAAGTGTAAGGCCTGCAGAATCCTCCGGAGAAGTCATGAGCATGGTACCTCTGTAGATGCGGTGCACGGATCCGGGAGCATGATCGGATGCCGGTTCCATCCTGGTCCATGTGCGGTAGCGTCCGTCACAGGTGTGTGAAGTCATCACAGAACCGTCCGCAGACGCATCCTTTCCTACCATGATGCTCGTACAGTTGCCCCCGATGAACTCCTGTTCCTGGGCATTAAGGAAGGCGCTCACGAGGAGCGCCGGTATAATCAGTAATCTTTTCATTTTATTTCCTAGTGAAGATGATGGCGAATCCTCCTCCCGGTGCCAGATGGAACGGAAGGGCAGACTCAGCCGAAACATCGATAATTTCCTTCTTGTAATCGCTTCCATGACGGTCGCTGTTGGCTCCGTCACGGATAATTTCAGCAATCCATTCGCCCTCGCCGAGGAAACTGCAGTCGAGGGTAAGGTCACGTGGCTCCCATGAAGTCAGTCCACCTACATACCATACGTCGTCCTTCTGACGTCCCATGACAATGCTCTCGCCTACCTTTCCGTCCAGAACGACAGTGCGGTCGAAGACATTCGGAATGGCAGTGATGAACCTTGTGCACTCGTCTTCGCGGAGATAGTTTGAAGGAGTGTCGCATAGCATCGACAGAGGAGCGTCGAACACAACATACAGGGCAATCTGATGAGCGCGTGTTCCCTGGCTCATGCCCATATGGTCGATGCTTCTGTAATCTCTCTTTGCCGCGTTGATCATGGCGCCCGGAGTATAGTCCATAGGGCCGCAGGCCATACGGATGTATGGGATGAGGACGTTGTTGAGAGGCATGTCCGCCTTGTCCTTGTCCGTCCACTTCATCTGCTCCAGACCGTAGACGCCTTCATAGTTGATGACGTTCGGCCATGTGCGGCTCAGACCTGTAGGCTTGTAGACTCCATGCATGTCTATCAGAAGGTTATGTCTTGCGGTCACTTCAGCAAGAGTGTAGAGGTCCTTCACGACTTCCTGGTCCTGAGACTCGAAGAAGTCCACCTTGAAACCAGCCACACCCATCTTCGCATAATGCCCGCAGATCTTGTCAGCGTCCTTCACAAGGGTATGTCCGACAGCCCAGAGGATGATCTTCACTCCCTTTTCCTGTGCATATGCACAAAGTTTCGGAAGATTGAGGTCAGCACGAGGATTGAGCATGTCCTTGTCCCTGAAACTGTACCATCCGTCGTCGATCATCACGTACTCTATTCCGTACCTGGACGCAAAATCGATATGGTACATATAGGTCTCGGTATTGTTGCCGGAAACGAAATCCACTCCATAGAGTTTGCAGCCGTTCCACCAGTCCCATGTAGACTGACCCGGCCTGATCCATGACACATCCTCGATCTTGCAAGGAGTGGCGAGTTGATAGACCATGTTGATTACAGGAAGGGCCTTGTCGTCTGCGGCATAGCCTACTATTCTCCAAGGGAATGAGGACGACGCCTTCATGCCGCATGCGATCACATCCTTCCTCTCGCCTGCATTCAGGCTTCCGCTTCCAGTCTCCACCTGGGTAAGACGGGCCTTAGGGAACGCTGCAGCCAGACCGTTGCCGGAGGCTGCCTGCTCGATGAACATGCCCGGATAGTCGATAAGGTCGGCCTCCATCAGAAGAAGATAACCTTTGTCCTCGATGTCAACGAGCACCGGAGTAAAGGCAAATCTGTCGTCATATGGCTTCTCGCTTACCTTATGGAAAGTATACTGGCTCTCGAAGGAACTTGCATACTTGTCCCTGCGTTTTTCAGAATAAGGGATGATCAGGTCATAGTCCTCGGTGAAAAGGAATTCCACCTTCTCGTCCTTCACATCATAACCTTCCTTGAAGTCGGTCATGAAGCGATAGGCCACACCGTCATCGTAGGCACGGAGTTCAAGGGCCCATCCGCCAGCAAATTTCACGTTGAGAGAATTATATGAGGTCTCGAACGACCTCTGACGGTACATCGGTGCATCGATGGTTTCAGTAACGGAATTCCTGCGGACCTTCACCACCTTGGGAGCGTCTCCAAGAACGCGTCCGTCGGCAAGGGTCATGGAAAGGGCACAACCGTCCATCACGGTCTTTCCGTCTACAGAAAGACTGTATGAAAGACCTTCATCAGCATTCAGGGTCATCTTGAGGACTCCCGAAGGGCTTGCCACCTCATACTGCTTTGCAGCGAGAGAAAGTGCGCACAGTGCGGCAACGGCACAGATAAATATACGTTTCATGTACATTATTCTACTGAAGGGTCAATCCTGCATGGCAACGCAGCCAACTGATAGTAGAGGCAGAGGGCCAGACGACGCTGTCCCGCATCGTTAGGATGAAGACGGTCAGTGTCGCTGAAGAAATAGTCCTTCTGCTCCTCATGCATAGGGAAAAGGCCGCTGAGGGCGTGAGTGTCGATCACAGGAACGGACCAGATGTTGGAAGCCTCCTTGATGGACTGCACATATGCGTCGAGATATTCTCCGCAGCCGTTCTGCCAGTCCTCTGTAGGCTGCACGTTCCACTGTCCCCATGAAGCACGGCTCCTGTGTATAGGGGTAAGCATGACGATCTGCTTTGTAGGATAGAGTTTCTTGAGAGTATCGAGGACGATGTTGATGCGTCCGCGGTATGTATCCCTGTCGAAGTTGGTGACACGGCGCGTACGCTCGACCATATGGCCGTCAGCGTTCACGATGCCCTTCTCCTCAGTGAACCACTCGCCTACCGGAATTGCAGAATTGAAGTCGTTGGTGCCCATGAAGATCATGATGGCATCCACATCATTTCCGTGCTCGGCCTGGAGTTTCTCGATCTGGCCGAGGAGTTCGATCCACTGACGTCCGTTCTGTCCGTAGCAGTATGTGGTGATGCCGAGCCACTCTTCAAGGTAGCCCCAGTATTTGGTCTTACTCTCCCTGTTGCGGGCGTCGGTGATGGAGTCGCCAAGATATGCGACCTTCTTGTTTGCCCATGGATGCTCGAATGTAGTCTGAGCGAAACTTGCGGCAGCAGCAAGGAAGAATGCCGCTACCGCAATGAATGATTTCAGTTTCATGTTATCTTATTTCTCCGATTTCTTCTGCTGGAATCTCCCAGTTGTCTGTACGGAACGGTGCGAGAGGAAGATCGTAGTTGGTCCTTACATTAGCCTCAGGGCAGTAGTTCTTGAATGCGTAGCGTACTGCAACAGGCTCAGGAACCTGCTCCGAACTTACCATGATCTTGTTCTGCCACCATTTCATGCGCACTGTCGCAGGATGGAAGACACCGTCCTCACCGGCAATCTCGAAACCTGCCATCCTGAGGGTGGTATCAGGTCCGAAACCTACGAATGAATCCGGATCGTTGAAGTGATTAGGTTCTGAAAGATTGTTGAACGAAAGAATCAGAGTGCTTCCGTCCTTCTCCATTGACTTGTAAGTAGGACATGCCTTTGGAACACCTGCGACCTTGTAGTCGCGTGCAAGGGCAAGATATGCCAGACGCTGGCCCACCTGAAGTTTCTTTGCAGGATGGATGCATGTAGGATGTCCGAGGTCGGTAGTTGCCGCCACAGCGACATTCTCCAATTCGGCAGCAGCCTGGTACTGAGCCTCGATCACGAGAGGAAGAGAACGCAGGTTGTCGCCCTCATAACGGTAAGGAGCAAGTTGAGTGATGTAGAAAGGCATCTTGTCATTTCCCCAGTCCTTTCTCCAGAGGTTGATAAGTCCCTTCTGAAGTTCCTTGTAGTCAAACCAGTTCTTGCGGTTAGAGCAGCCCTGATACCAGATGAATCCCTTTGCAGTATAGTCCTTTATAGGAAGGATCATTCCGTTGTAGAGAAGACCCGGCTCACTTGCCTCGCCCTTCCACTCGCTGATAAGTTTGTGGTCGATGCCCTCGATGGCGTCAACGGCTTCCTTGCTCATCCATGTCTCGATGGTAGAGCCGCCCCAGTTCGAGGTAAGGAGGCCTACAGGAACGCCGAGCATCTTGTAGAGGGTAAGTCCGAAGAAATATGCAGTGGCGCTGAAGGTGCTCACGGAAGCAGGAGTCGAGCAGAGCCATTCGCCCTTGCAGTCTGTCTGAGGCTCACTGGTAGAGTTTCTTGCCACAGTGAACATTCTGATGCCCGGATACTGTCCTGCGTTCATCACGAACTCCGCACAGTTCTCTACAGGCTGGTTCATGAAGCCGCATACAGGCATCTCCATGTTCGACTGGCCGCCGCAGATCCATACCTCACCGAGGAGGATGTTGTCCAGAACGGTCTTCTTGCCGTCGCTGAATGTGATGGTATAAGGTCCGCCGGCCTCACCGGTAACGACCTTCAGGCTCCATGCTCCCTCAGAGTCTGCCTTTACCTTGTATTTTGCACCGTTCCATGAAGTCTCCACGGTAACGGTCTTTCCTGCATCTGCAGTTCCCCAGAGGTTCACCTCAGTGTTGCGCTGAAGAACCATGTTGCTTCCGAGAACGGAAGGAAGTCTGACCTCCGCCTGCATTGCAAACGGAAGAATTGCCATAACGGCAAGAAAAAGGATTCGTTTCATATGGTTATAAGTTTATTGTTCTATGATGACATTGCTGCACTCGTCGTAAATGAAGTTGTCATATACTCCGAGGCAGTATTCGTAATCGTCCGTCCACTCGATCTTGTTGTTGCGGAACACCAGACTGTCTACACTGTACACATTGAGGATACGCGGATCAAACGCACGGAAAGTATTGTTCTCAATGAGGATATTTCGGTTATACGCGCTTTCCAGACGGTCTTCCTTAGGGCCTGAACCGCACGCAATGCAGGCAGTTCCCCAGTTCTTGTAGCCGTAGTTGCAGTTGTCGAAGACATTGTTGCGGATGATCACGTCACGCACTCCGGCCTGCTCATACCAGTAGTATCCGTCACCCTCGAAATAGATCGGAGATCCCGGAACATGGAAATAGCAGTCCTCGATGACGGTCTTCTTGCGCGATCCAAGAAGAAGACCGCGGGCACGGTTGTTACCCATGCGGCAGCCCTTGATCAGGACTTCAGGATAGCGCATCTCGGTAAGGAGGTCGCCCACTGATGCGGTCTCGGCCATAGGACGGTCGAATGTCACCTCATACCACTCCTTGTTGAGACGGATGACATCCTTCACCTTGATCTCATCGTAGGTCTTCATGCTCATCTGCTTGAGCATCTCGACTTCTATGCCCTCACGGATGACGTCAAGTCCGTACTGCTGATGATGAGGGAAGAGGACGATGATGCGGTCCGGTCCGAGAACCTGCTTCACCACACCGTACATGCCGTGGATATTTGTAGCGTCGTCTATCTGATTGAAGAAATGACAGTCGATCATGCGCACATATCCGTCACAATGAGAGAAATGCGTCGCATCGGCAGTGATGCTTATCACACGGTCGGTGCCTTCCTCAGGTTCGATGTATACCTTGTTGAGTTCGATATCACCGCTCCTCTGCGCTACGACTCCCATTCCGCCGGAATGGTGGATGTTCACATTCTCGATAAGGACTCCCCTGCTGTCGCTGATCGCGAATGCAGGACAGAGACGATGGCCCGGTCCGAGAAGCATGATGTTTCCGACCTTCGCGGTGAGTTTCTTCTTGAAGATACGCACGGTTCCGTCTTCATTCTGCTCGGCAGGAATGGTATTGTCCGTGAGCCAGTAGTCACTCGCCATGAACTCAGGTTCGCGACGTTCATAGTTGAACTCGAGGAGATGTGAGAAAGGATAGTCATTACCCCTTTCGTCAGAGAAATGAAGGTCTCCGTTGCGGATTGCATATATGTAATCGTCCGGGAACCTGAGGTCTACCCATCCGTCTCCCACACGCTCCACACGTCCTTCAGAATGGAAGGTACGGGCATAGTCCATGGTAAGGTTACGCACGGTCACATCGGTACATCCGTCGATGGTGAAGGCGGACACATAACCATGAAGGATGAACTTAGAGCCCTTGGCATCAAGTACGAAATCCTCAAGGCCTGTCAGGTCGAAGACAAAACGCTTCAGACCTGCACTGTTGTTGCTCACATATGCATATTTCTCGAACGCAAGTTCGGGATAGAAATGATATGTTCCCTGCGGAACTATCAGACTGTCAGCATTCTGCTCACGAGCCTGCTCGACAGCACGGCGGAAAGCCAAGGTAACGTCATCTCCGAATGTATACTCATCCAGATAGTCACCTACATTTACAACGCCACCCTGCGGCTGGCAGCCGCAGAGTGACACTATGAAAGCGATGACCGCTATTATATTCTTCTTCATCCTTTACTCGATGACGATGTTCTTGCAGTGGTGATAAACGAACGGCTCGGTAACCTTTCCAGGATATACATAGTCGTTTGTCATCTCGATTGTATTGTTGCGGAATGTGAGGTCCTCTACGCTGAAGAGATTGAGGATACGAGGGTCGAACACGCGGAATGTGTTGTTCTCGATAAGTATGCCTCTATGGTAGCCTCTTTCTGCCTTGTCGAGTGCAGGGATACGTGTTCCGACTGCGATGCAGGCAGCACCCCATGTAGGATAGCCGTAGTTGCAGTTCTCGAATACGTTGTTGCGGATGATCACATCGCGTACACCTGCCTGCTCGAACCAGAAGTTTCCGTCACCCTCGAAAAGGATGGCTGCACCAGGGATGTGGAAGTAACAGTCCTCGATGATCATCTGACCTCTTGAACCGAGAAGAAGACCGCGGGCACGGTTGCCTGCCATGTAGCAGCCCTTGATCAGTACTTCAGGATACTCCTCGTCAGCAGCAACCACCATGTTCTTCTGGATTCCTTCTGGCAGAGGCTCCTCGAAAGTAGCCACTGTAGTGATCTTGTTGAGACGCTCCACATCCTTTACAACTGCATAGCAGTATGTATCGGTAGTGGTCTGGTCAACAATCTCCACCTTCATGCCAGGCTTGAGGAAGTCAACACCGTACTGGCCAGTGTTTCTCCACTTGAAGACGATCTTGTCCGGTGCGATCTGCTCGTCAACAGCCATGTAGAGACCGTGGATGTTTGTAGCGTCATCCTTCTGGTTCGTGAACTTGCAGTCGATCATGCGGATGTAACCTGCACAGTTCACGAAGTGGGTTGCATCTGCTGTGATACTGATCACACGGTTCTTGCCTGGAGAAGGGACCACCTCTACGTTCTTGAGTTCAATATCCCTGCTTCGCTGAGCGATCACTCCCATACCGCCGCAGTGCCAGAGGTTTACATTGTGGATGTTGATGCCTGAGCAGTCAGAAAGGAAGAAACCCGGATTGTAGCGTGCCGCAGCACCGAACACCATAGTGTTACCTACAGTACCCTTGAGGTCCTTGCGGATGATTCTCACGAGGTTGTCCTCAAGTTTCTCTGCAGGAATGGTCTTCTTTGAAAGCCAGTAGTCTGAAGCGTAGTGTGCAGGTTCCTTCTTCTCTGTATCGAACTCGAGAAGGTTTGAGTAGTCGTAAGTGATGCGCTCCTTGTCAGTGAAATAGAGGTCACCGTTGATGATGTTGCACACATAATCCTCAGGGAAGCGGATATCGAGGTATCCGTCGCCTACCTTCTCGATGATACCCTCTGAATGGAAGGTTCTTGTGAAGTCGATGGAAAGGTTCTGGATGTTCACATTCTTACATCCCTCAAGGCTGAACGGCGAGATGAAGCCAGTGAAGAGGAGAAGAGTGTTCTGTCCCTCTACAGTGAAATCATCCATGCCCTCGAGGTCGAAGGCGATCCTCTTGAGGTTCTCGTTGTTGTTGCTGATGAACTGGTACTTCTCGTATGCCTTGTCAGGACGGATGCATACAGTTCCCTCAGGAAGCACGAGTTTTGTTGCGTTGTTTTCGCGGCAGGCCTCGAGAGCCTCGCGGATTGCCGGCATGGCATCAGTCTCGGCCATACCCTCTTCGAGGTAGTCAGCAAGATAGACAACCTTCGGTGCGCTTGCGCATGATGCGAACATGCATGCGAGAGCAGCGATGATGAAAAGTCTTGTAATCTTCTTCATGATATATCAGTTTCAATATTATTTCTCTTCAATTACAATGGCAGCGCCACCGCCCTGAGCGAGATGAAGATCCATCTTGGCGCCGGCAGTCAGTTCTACCTCGGTGATTGCATATGAGGCAGGTGTCTTGTCTGACTTCTCTGTATCAGCAAGTACTCTTGCCTTGTATGTCTTTCCTTCCTCAAGGAACGGAAGTTCGATCGTGATGTTACGTGCGTTCCAGTCTGTGAGCGCTCCCACATACCACTTTCCGTCGGCATACCTGGCACTTACGATATGGCTTCCGAGGTCTGCCGAAAGGATCTGTGTCTGCTCGTATACAGTAGGGATGCCTACGATGAATGCAGTACATTCAGGATCTTCAAGATAGTTTGAAGGAGTGTCGCAGAGCATTGTGAACGGAGAATCGAACACGACATAAGTAGCGACCTGATGTGCACGTGTTCCCTGGCTCATAGGATGACGGTAGTCGATCTTGAAGCCCTCCTTGGTCGCGTTCACGAATGCGCCAGGAGTATAGTCCACCGGACCCTGTACCATTCTGAGGAACGGGAAGGTAACGTCATATGAAGGCATGTCAGGGTTAGACCACTTGAATTCCTCCTGACCGAACACACCCTCGAAGTTAACTACGTTAGGGAAGGTACGGTTGAGACCTGCAGGCTTGTTCACTCCGTGGATGTCAAGCATGAGGCCATGACGGGCGGTAGCGTCTGCGATGCGGTACATAAGGTCCTGAGCATCCTGGTCGTCACGGTCGATGAAGTCGATCTTGAAGCCCTTCACTCCGAGACCCTTGTAGAATGCGCATGCCTCTTCAAGTTTGTCGTCGAGGACATTGGCAACTGCCCAGATCACGAGGTCCACGTTTCTTTCTGCCGCATATGCCACGAGACCAGGGAGGTCGATGTAATCTCTGATGACCATGATGTCGTCCTTTGCAGACCATCCCTCATCGAGAACCACATACTCTATACCGAACTTCGATGCGAAATCGATATATGCCTTGTATGTATCGTTGTTCACACCAGGGGTGAAGTCCACATTGCGGAGACCGTAGTCATTCCACCACTCCCATGCTACCTTGCCAGGCTTTACATATGAAAGGTCCTCATAACGTGCAGGCTCAGCAAGAGCATACACGAGGTTGTTTACAGGGATGTTCCTGTCGTCGTCAGAAATGATGGCGATTCTCCAAGGGAAGGTTCTTGTACCCTCTGTCCTTGCGATGATGTCCTCACGTGTGGCTACCTTCTTCTGGCATCTTACAGGGTTGATGTAAGTGCTGTCAGGAAGTTGCGCAAAGAAACCTTTGTATCCGCCATCCTCGCCTGTAAGGAACATGCCCGGATATGACCTGAGGTCAGACTCGCAGATCACCACCTTCACACCGCCTGCTGACTCTACTGCAAGCGGAAGGATAGAGTATGGCGAAGCACCTGAACCGAAGTCGCTGATGTTCTCCTGAGTATATGTATTCTGGAAGGCGTTTGCGATAAGATCCTTGCCATGAGTATAAGGAACCCAAGCCTTGCTGTCCATAGGGAAGAGGAATGAACTGAGTTCGTTCACGACCTCGATCTGGCCGTCGAACTTAGTCTCGAAACGGTATGCGATACCGCTGTCATATACACGGAAACGGATAGCGTAACCCTCCTTGCACTCAAGGAGAAGTTCGTTGCATGTCTCGGTGAATGACGCCTGACGATAGAAAGGCGCTGTGATGTCCTCTGTGATTGTGGCACGCTTTGCCTTCTTCACTGTGAAGCCGTCACCATCGGCATCCCTGCCGCCGAGGACCCTTCCGTCAGCAAGTGTCATGGAAACAGGTGAAGTCTTCATGATCTTGTTTCCGTCGAACTCAACGGAATACGCAAGGTCGCTTCCTGTCATGAGGTAGCCTGCATCAGTGTTCACCGTCAGGACGATGCGTCCGTCAGGAGACTCTACTGTCATCACTGTAGGAACTGACTCGCATCCGAAGATGAGAGCAGCACCTGCAATGGCAATGATTAGTTTGAATAAATTCTTCATTATTATAGATCAGGTTTTTATGAAAGGCGCACCTTGAGGGTCTGGCCTTCCTTTACAACATACTTCTTCTCTTTTCCTGAAACCGGCTTCACGGTCACGTCAAGTTTTCCGTCAGCCCTTCTGTCAACAGTGATGTCGAAGTCACCGCCGAACGCCTTCACGTTCCTGAGGGACATGGTGTTCCATGCGGCAGGCATTGACGGCTTGATTTCGAACGCCTTGAATCCTGTAGGACGGATGCCGAAGAGACCCTCTGTGATCACGCGGCAGTAGAGTCCGCTCTCTGCAGAAAGATGTCTCTGAGAGCCCTCCGGCCAAGCCTCGATGGCATATGGCACATGGTCCTCAAGGAGACGTCGGTGTGAGTAGTGGTGAAGTTTCTCTGTGGCGATGTCGCTTTCACCGGCAGCATATACGCCTCTGAGGCCGTAAAGGGTCGATCTGTCCCAATATGTAGAGGTACCCTGCTGGGTGAGGAGACCGTCCTTCTGCCAGAGATGCTCGCTGAAGAGAGCCTGGATAGTGCCCTCGGCCCTGTCCATGATGCCTACTGTAAGAGGGATGCAGATCCATGAACGGAGGAGGTCGTTGCCCTCATAATACTGATATGTGTCATATCCGTGCATCTCCCTTGCGAAATAAGTGTCGATGGACTTTCTGAGGGCTGCCGCCTGAGCCCTGTAGCCCTTGGCTACTGATGAAGGCATTCCGAGTTCTCCGCTCAGGTGGGCTGCACTGAGGAGGGCATCGTAATAGAGTGATGAAGTACAGAGGTTTGCGTCTCCATCCTCGAAACGGCCTTCAAGTTCGTCTGTATCAGATGCTACCACTCCGCCGTCATTGATCTTCCTGTCGCAGTACTCGAGGCACCACTCGATAAGAGGCCAGAGTTCCTTTGCCTTTTCCTTGTCACCGAGTGCAAGGGCATATCTTGAAGCACCGTAAGAGATCATCGCAGCGTCACCACGGTCTCCTGCGCCGTTCCAGATGTCCTTTCCTTCAGCAATGATGGAACTTGGGATAGGCTCCCATCTGTCGTTCATGAAACGTGCGAAATGCTTGAATGAATTGAATGCAGACTCGTTTCCGACAGCATAGCCGAGGTATGGGAAGAAAGGATTGACATACTCAGCCTGGTCGTTGGCCCAGATGGCTGCATAGTATGACTCTCCGCCCGGAGCGTGCATGTATCCGCCTGATGTCTTGCAGATGCTCTCGCTCGCACGGATCTTCGCATAACGGAACATGGTGTTGATCACCTGGTCAGGAGTATCGAGCACGAGAGCCTTGTCGATATCGTTCTCTATGAAACTTCTGCGTGCAGCATACTCTGCATCCACATCGGCAACGAGAGGAGTCTCGTTCACGCGGCATGCCTGGAAGATAACGTCGAACGTAAGACTCTCGCCGCTCTGAAGCACGTATGTACCTGTTCCCTGCACTGAAGCCTGAAGGAGATACGCTCCGTCCACACCCTTCTCAGGCTGTGTCACGAACTTCTGTACGAATTCAGGAACATATACAACCATTGCCTTCTCACGGATGTTCTTGAGGATGTAACGCTCGCACATGAAAGGCTTGTCCACTGAAGGGAAGAGGATTCTCTCGAGTTCAACTGCAGGCTTACCGATGGTTCCTGCGCCGAGTCCTACATTATGCTTGCCTACTCCGAACTCACTTACGCTTCTGAACATGCCGTCGATCTCCACCAGAGTGGTGTTCTCGTTCTGCATTGCAAGACCGTCCACACTTACGAGGGACACTACGTCTGTTGCAAAACGATGCATGAGACTTGCATGGGTGTTGTTCGGAATCTTACGGAGCATCGGGAACACGAGGGAGCGCTCAAGACTGAGTGCGCCGGCCTGGTCGATTCCCCAACGGAGAACAAAAGCCATCTGTTCACCGCTCATCTCGATATGGTCCTTGTGAGGAAGTTGTGCCTTCTCCACCTTCCACTCGATCGCCCCCTTGGAATTTATTTCCCATGAAGGAGCCGCAGTTGCAGAAGATACCGCAGCGATTGCCACAACTAGGATTGATAGCAGATATCTGTACATGATGATTGTTTTTTATTGGTTATTGTTATCGGTTGATCTTGAATTCAAATGGTTTTGAAGGTGTGAGGGCCTTCAGGCGGAGAGTCATCTCATACGCCTCCTTTCCGTCAAAGGCCGCATTCTGGACCTCGTAAAGAGGAAGCCAGCCATATGCGGTGAGTCCGTCATGCTCTGCCTTCACGAAGATGTTAGGGCATCCGAGACCGAATTCCTCAGTCTTTCCATAGACGTCACCGGGAAGTTCGCAGAGTCCCTTCTTGTCTGTAACCTTTTCTGTAAGAGGAGTCTCAGACACGCTGTACGAATACCATGGCACCGGATACAGGGTCACCTTGGCATCCTTTACAGGAGCATCGGCAGGGTCAAGGACGGTGATACGGATCTTCTCAGGACACATCGCGGCAACGAGTTCATCAATCTCGATCCTCTTGTCCTTCGAAAGGTTTATCATATTGACGGCATAATCGCTCCAAAGGGTCTCGCCATATGGATAGTTCATGATGCAGCGCTCGCCATAGCACGCAACCGGTGCAATAGGATTCCTGTCTGCATTGACCTGCATCGCATAGATGTCAGGCATACCTCTGGCATGACCGAACTCGTGGATGATTCCGTCGATCGCATTCTTCTCAAAAGGGTCGTTGAAGTGGTCTGTATGGGTACGTGCATGGTAGATGGTCTGGATGTCAGCACCATACCAGCCGCCGCCGACCTCTTTCGGATCGGACTTGAGTCCGTCGATAACGACCAGGTAGTCATGGTCGGGATGTGGTTTGTGCACCTCTTCCGTAGAAAGACCTTCATATATATAGAAGGCATCCCAATCCACAACGAAATCATATACGGCATCGAACTGTCTTGTATAGTTGAACGCCTTGTTGACCTTTGTGAACATATCCGTGATCTTGGCACGGACAGCATCTGCACCGCCGATGAACTGCACCGACTCCTTGTCGATACCCACCTTGACGGTAAATCTGTAGACAGGCTGCGCCTGTGCGTATGCAGAAAGCAGCATCACGATTGCTGCAAACAGGACAGTCTTCTTCATCAGTTCTTAAGTGATTCTTCGATAAGTTTCAGTTCCTCAGGAGTATAGCATGTCTTTGTAACATCCTCACCTGCAGCATCGGAAACATGTGAAAGGAAATAAAGGAATTTCGCATAAGGACCATCGAGTTCAGGAAGTTCCGAATCCGGAATCTGATAGAGGGCACGGAAGGCCTTCTTGTAGACATCCCATCCGTACTTGTCCTTGATGCGGAGGAAAGTATAGTGGAGGGCGTCACCGTTGTTCTTGGCGATGCCTGCTCCGATTGTCTCATCGTAGAAGATCTTGTAGTAATTGATTATGTCTGCTCCACGATAGATGGTGTTTCTCTGGCTCACACCTCCGTTGCACGCCTCCACGGCATATGACATACGGAAGTTTGCGAAGATCTCGTCATTCCAGTTCCAACGTCCCCAGTCCTCACCGAGCATGTTGGATGCAGAGAAGTCATGTCCGATCTCATGAAGGATACCGAAGCCCCAGTCGTCGAGATCCCTCGCACGCTCGAGCACTTCAGTCACTTTCACATGACTGTTCCAGAGAATAGGATTTCCTGCAAGAGCCCAGTAACCGGGCTCGATACCAGGAGAGTTGATGATCATGATCTTACGACCCTGGTAAGGCACATTTCCGATAAGGTCCTGATATGCCTCATATGTACGGTCGAGTTTTGAAAGCCACTCGTCCATCTGGGCATCGTCCATAGGATTCTTGTCCTTGTCGAACACAACGATGATGTGCTCGCTCTCGCGGGTATACATGGCGTCTGCAGGAAGTTCCTCCACGACAACATTGTCATACCATACGGTACCGCTCGCAGTACCTCCGTTGTAAGTTCCTCCTGGGAAACCGAGGGCGCAGCATACCACTGCACGTCCTTCCTGGTTAGGAACGAAATCCATATAGACCGTCTTCCAGTCCTGAGTCTCGTAAGCGAATTCAGATGCGTTCCAAGGCTGCTCAGGAGCCTGGTCCATATCTATATAAAGAACAGCACCGCGTCCATCCTTCACATCCTCGCATTTCATTGATGCAGAAAAACGATAGACCTTCTGAGGATCAAGACCTTCAAGGGTGTGCATTACAGGACAGCAGACCCTCTCGGAAGAAGAAATCTTCACACAACCGGTTCCGTCCACGCCACCATCGGCAAGATATTCCACAACCGCAGTGGTGTCGGCAGTCCAGAACCTGGCATATGTCCTGGCATTATCGAAGTTGTCGGTAAAGACCGGGCCATCATTGCTGCATGAAGCCAATCCGCAGACAGCCAATAAGATAAGAAAGATGTTTCGCATATTTCTGTTTTGTTGGAATTGATTATAAAAAATACGGGTATCCCCAACCCGGACAGTTGAAGATACCCGTAAGATAGTATTAGTTACCCTTGAATGGGTTCTGGTCAGCCTGTGAAATCTCCTTGTTACGAGCAAACTCGTACTCAGGGATCTGGCAGAAATAGTGATAGTCGTTGTGCCGAGTGACACACACTCCACCGAGCAATTTCCAAAGAGTCGGAAGGCCTCATCGAGGTCAAAAAGTGGAGAACACTTGATACAGATTCTATCGGCAATGCGCTTCAAATCGGCCATTAACGCCACC
>JAFVHZ010000084.1 GCA_017474265.1 Bacteroidales bacterium
GTGGCATAAAGAGAGGCATCATTTCGGACAGCGGAATACGGATTACAGGGACGAGCAATCTTAATATAGTGTGCCGCGACCAATCGTACACATGGCTGCATTCAAGTTATGAACTTTTCAGAGTAGACAACATAACGAAAGAGAACAAGTTACTGCTATATGACAAGACGGGTACCATCAAATGCATAAAGATGATAGATGGGCAATTATACATGATCTCATCCTCTGCGCTATCTGTAATCAACCAAGACACATGGACTCCGGATGATTTCCCGTTTCATTACAATGGGAAACTGATGCCGGTCATAGAAGCCGACAAGGATGGTAATCTGTATGTCGCCACAAAGAACGATATTTTCTGCATAAGAAATAAGGACCCAAAAGACTACATAAAATATGACTATGAAGTAGGAAATCATGATTTTCTGCAAGGCGCGTCATTGACTTCTTCGACAGGAATCACATACTTCGGCGGCAATTCCGGATTATGCAGGATAAATCCCAGGATGCCAAATAAAACATCTTCGTCAAAATCCATACATTTTCTGAAGATTACCGTCAACGGTCAAAATATCCCGTGTGATGTGGAAACGCAAGATGCCATAAGGATACCATGGAATTACGAGTCGATATTCATGGACATTTCCTCGGAAGGTGATGACGTACTGATGAGCAACAAATTCAGGTATACAATCAGTGAATATGGCAAATCATCCGTAATACATTCGGACAGCCGTCTATCACTACCGGTCATGGCCCCGGGAAAATACAAGATCAGCATTGCATTTCTGGATGAATCCGACAATTGGATAGACAGTGACACTATACTTCATCTGACAATCACACCCCCATGGTGGAAGAACTTTGCGTTACTATGGGGAATCCTGCTGACTATTGCGATGCTTACATTTTCATGTATATACCTATACCACAAATACAACAGAGTGAAAGCCACAAAGGTATACAGGAGGAGAAAAGAACAACTTGCGGAAAACAAGATGGAGTTCATCACAAATGTATCTCATGAACTTAAAACACCTCTTACTCTCATCTACAATCCCCTTAAACGCATTCTGGAAAGAAATGAGATCGAGGAAACGCTCAGAAAAGACCTAAGCAATATCCTGGGACAGTCAAAATACATGACTCACCTGATCAACATGGTTCTTGATTCAAGGAAACTGGAAGAAGGATTCGGCACATTGCATATTGGTACTTACAAACTCAAATCCTGGATTGAAGGGGTTTGCGGAGAATTTGCATCAGAGTTCGAGAACAAATCCATCAGACTCAAGTGCAATATTTCACAGGAATGTGACAATTTGAACTTCGACGAAAGCAAATTTCATATCATTCTGAGCAATTTACTCATGAATGCATGGAAATATAGCGAACCCGGAACCACGGTATCAGTCGTCACCAGCAAGCAAGACGGCAGAGTACGTATTTCTGTAGTCGATGAAGGAATTGGCATATCCCCGGATGAAACTGAAAAGATTTTCAATCGTTTTACCCAAGGCAAACGTGCCGCCAAGGGCTTTGGACTGGGATTGGCATACACAAAATTGCTCGTAGAGACACATCCCGAAGGACAAATAGGAGCATATCCCAATATAGATAAAGGCTCTACATTCTGGTTTGAGATACCGGAATCTTTGCAGTGTCAGCAGGACATCCTGTCAGCAGATACCAAAAACACGCTGAATTCTTCAGATCTTTTCGATGCATCTGAAGTGAATTCGGATATTGATTTTGAAATCTCCGGACATACTGTGCTCATAGTTGAAGATGAAACCGATCTTCAGGAA
>JAFVHZ010000085.1 GCA_017474265.1 Bacteroidales bacterium
AGAGGAGAATTTCAGCGGAAGACTTCCGTTCACCTATCCTAAGTATACCAACAAGTTCGCTGTATATGACTACAAGCCGTCGGAGAATCAGGTGACAATGGCGGGATCATACAACTACAATGCTGTGATGGATGTGCAGTGGCCTTTCGGACATGGAATGAGTTATACAGCATATGAGTATTCGAACATGACGGTGTCCGCTTCAGAGTTTGCCGCAGATGATGTTCTGAAGGTGACTGTGGATGTGACGAATGTGGGTCCGCGTGCAGGAAAGGAGAGCGTTCTGCTGTTCTCAAGCGACCTTTATGCAAGTTCTACTCCTGATGTCCGTCGTCTGCGTGCATTTGATAAGGTGGAACTCGCTTCAGGTGAGACCAGGACCGTAGAGTTCGAAGTGACTGCAAAGGATCTTGCTTTCGTGAACTATTACGGCAAATGGACTCTTGAGGCCGGTGACTTCATCCTTTCATGCGGAAACCAGAGTGTGAACGTGAAGTGTACCGAGACTGTAGTGTGGGATCAGCCGAACATTGACTAGAATATGAAAGTGAAGATAGTAAACAAGTCGGCCTATCCGACACCGGCATATGCTACCGAGAAGTCGGCAGGCATGGATCTGAAGGCCAATATCGACGAACCTATCACCCTTGGTCCTCTTGAGAGAGCCATGGTACCGACAGGTCTGTTCATTGCACTTCCAGACGGTACTGAGGCCCAGGTGCGTCCTCGTAGCGGCCTCGCTGCCAAGTACGGTATTTCTGTGCTGAATGCCCCTGGTACTGTGGATGCGGATTACCGTGGCGAAGTGAAGGTGATACTGGTGAACCTCTCCAACGAACCGTTCGTTGTCAATCCTGGAGAAAGGATTGCGCAGATGGTGGTGGCGAAATACGAGAAGGTCGAATGGGATGAGGTTGAGGTTCTTGATGAGACGGAAAGAGGAGCCGGAGGATTCGGCTCGACAGGACTTTAATCGTCATAATAATCCACGGACCCCCGCCCACTTTGTGGGCACCCCCTGGCCGGGGGTGGCATGTCCGTTCCTATTATAACAGATTAAAGTCTGTCAAGACAAATTTGAAGTATGAACGCGATAGTTGATATATATAGAAAGTATAAGGAGTGCGGGGCGGTGACAACCGACACCCGCACTCTTAAGGGTGGAGAGATGTTTTTCGCTCTTAAGGGTGAGAACTTCGATGGGAATGAATATGCCCTCAACGCCCTGGAGGCCGGTGCCGCATATGCTGTGGTGAATGCGGATTCTGATGCGGCAAAGTCAGACGATCAGCGTCTTATCAGAGTAGAGGACACATTGAAGACCCTTCAGGAACTTGCCCGCTGGCACAGGTCTATGACATTTGTGGATGGTAAGCCTCTGACTGTAATTGCGCTTACCGGTACGAACGGAAAGACGACCACAAAGGAACTTATACGCGAGGTCCTTTCGGTCAGATATAATGTGACCGCTACGGAAGGCAATCTGAACAATAGTATCGGAGTGCCTCTGACCCTTTTGAAAATCAATTCAGAGACTCAGGTCGCTGTGGTTGAGATGGGTGCCAGCCATCCTGGTGACATCAAGGAACTCGTGGATATTGCGCTTCCTAATTATGGTCTCATAACCAATGTCGGAAAGGCCCATCTTCTGGGTTTCGGCAGTTTTGAAGGGGTGATGAAGACCAAAGGGGAACTTTATGATTATCTCCGACGCACATCGGACAAGGTGTTCCTGAATGCGGACAATCCTTATCTTTGCCGTATGGCTTCCGAGCGCAACCTGCATAGCGATCCTGAGCGTCCTTATTCTCTTCTGATTCCGTACGGACTTGAGTATCAGGGGGGCAAGGTTCTTCCTTCCGATGCGGAGCATCCTTATCTCCGTATATCCTTACCGTCCACCGTCATCAATACCAACCTGGTAGGATCATATAATGCGGATAATGTAATGGCTGCACTTGCGGTCGGAGAGCATTTCGGAGTGTCTTTGGAGGATGCTGTAAAGGCCGTCGAGGCATACAGCCCGTCAAACAACCGTTCGCAGATGACGCGTACGGAAAGGAATACCCTTATCGTGGATGCTTACAATGCTAATCCTACAAGCATGGCTGCCGCCTTGGATAATTTTGCCAATGTCGAGGCTTCCTGCAAGGTCGCTCTTCTGGGTGATATGCTGGAGCTGGGCGAAGATTCTGTGGCTGAACATGTTGCAGTGATTCAGAAGGCTCTGTCACTGGGCTGCGCCATGTGCTGCTTTGTGGGAAAGGAGTTTTCGCAGGCACGCAAAAGTTTCGACGTTCTTCCTGAAGGAGTCGGGTTCTGGGAGACATCCGACCAACTCGCCTCTTCGCTTGAAGGTATGAAGGTAGAAAACGCCGTGGTCCTTATCAAGGGTTCCCGCGGAACAAGGATGGAGAAAGTGATACCAGTGCTTTAGCGACTGTGGATTTAATACGGCTTGAGGCGACTTCGGGACGCATTGCGTACTCGAGGTCGCTTTCGTTTTCAGGACGCGGGCCGATGGGGAAGGCACCTGCAAGTCCGCTTTCTGTCGTCTCCTTTTCATTCAGGTCCACAATACCCGCTATGGCGATGACAGGTATGCCGAGTTTCCGGGCCCTGCTCACGATTCCAGATATGGTCTTGCCTTTGCAGGTCTGATGGTCTATACGTCCTTCTCCTGTTATTATGAGATCGGCGTCTCCTGCTGTATCTTCAAATCCTGCCATGTCCAGGATGAGGTCGATTCCTTTTGTCAGTCTTGCGTTCAGTAACGCCTTGAACGCGCCTCCGAGTCCTCCTGCCGCACCTGCTCCTTTTGTCTTTGAAAGGTCTATGCCTGTCTTTTTTATGATGACTTCATTCAGGGACTGCATTCCGGCCTCGAGTGTTTCCATTGCCTTGGAGTCTGCGCCTTTCTGTGGGGCGAATATATAGGTCGCACCTTCTTTGCCGCAGAAAGGGGTTTCCACATCACATGCTATGGTGAAAGAGGATTCCAGGACAGATTCCGGTACCCCGGAAATGTCAATGTCATCGATCTGCCCGAGAGTACTGCCGCATAGTCCTTTGATTTCATTTCCTGCAGTGTCCAGGAATCTGAATCCAAGTGCTTCCAGTGTTCCGGTGCCTCCGTCGTTGGTGGAACTGCCTCCGATTCCGATGATGAAATTCCTGCATCCTCTGTTTAATGCATCCAGTATCATTTCTCCTGTGCCGAAGGTGGATGTCTGCATCGGGTTCCGTTCTTCCGGGGAAAGGAGGGTAAGGCCGCTTGCTTCGGCCATTTCCATCACTGCCGTTCCGTCGGGCATCATCTGGTATATGGCGATGATGGGTCTGCCGAGAGGGTCATGGACCGATGCATTGATGCATTGTGCAGTATGTGGTGATGTTTCTGCAATCGCTCTTGCAGTGCCTTCACCTCCATCTGCGATATCGATGGATATGACTTCACAGTCGGGCAAGACTGTCCTGATGCCTTCTTCTGCGGCAACTGCTACCTGATGTGAAGACAGGGAGCCTTTGAAAGAATCGGATGCTATGATGATTTTTCTGAACATACGGACGCAAATATACGAAAAAAGCCCGGCATTCTGCCAGGCTTTGGTAGTCGGTAGGGGAATCGAACCCCTATTGCAAGATTGAGAATCTTGAGTACTAACCGTTATACGAACCGACCGTTTTATCGTTTGGGATTGCAAAGGTACATATTTTTTCTTTACTTCCAAATTTTTCTTTGAAAATTTTGCTGATTATTTCAGGAATACAAAGAAAACGGCGAGAATAAGACAGAAGAATGCAGCAAAATGGTTCCATTGCAGGGCCTGTCCCTTGAACATGACCATTGCGATGAGTGTGAAGACCGTGAGGGAAATAACTTCCTGGATTACCTTCAGTTGCATGAGATTGAACGGACCCCCGTTGTCGATGAAGCCTATTCTGTTGGCTGGTACCTGTGCGCAGTATTCAAAGAACGCTACTCCCCACGAGAACAGTATGACTGCTATCAGGGGCCAGCCGGAAGATATCTTCATCTCCTGAAGTTTCAGGTGCCCGTACCAGGCGAATGTCATGAATACGTTTGAAGTGATGAGTAACAGTATAGTCCAGATTGCTTTCATGTCCAGTTGTCTTTAGGGCTGCAAAAGTAACATTAAATTTGTAATTGCCCGCATAAAACTTTAATTTTGCATGATTTAAAAATAGTATTGATATGACATTGATCAAATCCATATCCGGAATCCGCGGAACAATCGGTGGTGCCCCAGGCGAGGCCCTTACACCTATAGATGTTGTTAAGTTCACATATGCATACTGTGAAAAGATGAAGGAACGCCGTTCCAAGGCAGAAGGAGAAAGATATAAGGTAGTTGTAGGCAAGGATGCCCGTCTGTCCGGTGATATGGTGGAGCAACTTGTATGCGGTACTCTTGTGTCGTGCGGAGTCGATGTGGTGAAGGCCGGTTTTGCATCGACGCCGACTACTGAGATGGCCGTTGTATTCGAAGAGGCTGACGGTGGTATCATCCTGACCGCGTCGCACAATCCTAAGCAGTGGAACGCTCTTAAACTTCTGAACGAAAAGGGAGAGTTCCTCAATGCAGAGGAAGGTGCCGCTATTCTAGAGTGTGCTGAGAAGGAGGATTTCACTTTTGCTGATGTGGATTCTCTTGGAGATATCGAGGAGAAGGACTTTACGGATGCACATCTGGATGCTGTATTGTCGCTTCCTGCCGTTGATGCAGAGGCTGTGAAGGCTGCAGGTTTCAAGGTCGCTCTTGATGCGGTGAACTCTGTAGGAGGAATCATCATGCCTCGGCTTCTTGAGAGACTCGGAGTAGAGTGTGTGTGCGTCAACTGTGAGCCTACAGGAGAATTCGCGCACAATCCGGAACCTCTCCCTGCAAATCTTGTGGAACTGAGTGATGCCGTTGTCGCAAACAAGGCCGATCTTGGTATTTCGGTGGATCCTGATGTTGACCGTCTGGCGCTGATCTGTGAGGATGGAAAGCCTTTCGGCGAGGAGTATACTCTGGTAAGTGTGGCGGATTATCTTCTTTCCCGTGTGTATGACGAGGCTCTGGAGACCGGCAGGTCGATGGAGGAAATCGCCGCTCCTTATATGATGACGACTTCGTCAAACCTTTCTTCTTCAAGGGCTCTGCGTGATGTCACCGAGCAGTATGGCGGAGAATATTTCGCTGCCGCAGTCGGTGAGGTGAATGTCACCACGAAGATGAAGGAATGCTGTGCCCTCATCGGTGGAGAGGGTAATGGAGGTGTGATTTATCCTGCGCTTCATTATGGACGTGATGCCATGGTGGGTGTAGCGCTTTTCCTTACCAATCTGGCCTATAAGAAGATGAAGGTTTCAGAACTTCTTGCGACTTATCCGCAGTATGTGATCGCGAAGAATAAGATCGAACTTTCTGACTCTGCACTTATCGACAGGATACTTGATGAGGTGAAGAAGGTATATGCGGAAGAGGATATCAACACCATCGACGGCGTGAAGATTTCGTTCGAATCACGCAAGGAGTGGGTGCACCTTCGCAGGTCCAACACAGAACCTATCATCCGCATCTACGCAGAATCTTCTACAAAGGATGCTGCAGATGCTCTTGCACAGCAGATTATCGATATTGCAAATGCTGTTATGTCATCCCTGTCGTAGTCGGGAGTATATATCATAAACTATGTTTTCATTCCGGACCACATCATTGGAGGAACAGTTGGACAAGGCCTTGCTTGAGGGCAAGGTGGGCTGTTTCTGTACCCAGAACTGCTGGGATACCGAGCGCGGAAGGTTCATGTATGATATATTTGCGGAAAGAGGAAACCTTCAGGTCATATTCTCTCCGCGTGATACGGAACTTACCCCGCTTACCAATCATATAGAATTTTCTGTGGAAGAACTGCAGGGGCTGAGTGCTGTCGTTGTGGAGATCCAGGATGTCGGTGCCAGATATTTCAACTATACCAAGGATGTTTTCCGCCTGATGGATGCTCTGAAGTCCATGAAGGATGATGCTCCTTCCATGTATGTTGTGGATCATATCAATCCTGCCGGACGTGTGGTCGAAGGGACCATGCCTTCTTCGGTTCAGGAGGACTGGGTGCCTAAAGTCGCTCACCGTCATGGTCTTACTCTTGGAGAACTGGCCAATCTGTATTATCACGAGATAGGTGCCAAGTTTGCTCTTCATGTGATTTCGGCGTTGGCGACGGATTCCAACAAGCAGTTGATGCCTTGGACTATTGCTCCTGCATCTGATATCCCGGGACTTTTCACATGTGATCTGTATAGTGGAGGCGGTTTGTGGAACAATACCAATGTTTCTCCGGCCATAGGTACTGCCAGGCCATACGAATATATAGGAGCCCCGTTTGTGAAGACTGCGGCGTCAGAGAATCTCCCTGTCGCTTATGGAGCCATGATGCGTCCATGTTCCTTCACACCTTCATGCGGAAGGTATGCCGGTGAGAAATGTTTCGGATATCAGATCATGCTTGAGCCGGGCGTTGAGTATCATTCTCTGATCCATACCCTCCAGTTGATAAGGTATTTCAAGGAAAGGTATGCCGAGTTCCGTCTGGAAGAAGGATTTGAGGCCAAACTTTCAGATCAGGTCCTTCTGGATTATGTGAACGGAACCGTAACCGATGAGGAAATGAGGGAGCATGTAAAGGTCGAAGAGCAGAAATGGATACGCAAGGCAAAGAAGTTCTGCCTTTATGACGACCTCCCTTATAGAATCAAATAATGATAGTCAATACTTCAATGACCCCCGCCACTTTGTGGCACCCCCTAGCCGGGGGTGGCATGTCATTTCCGTATCATCTATCATTATTTGATATGTGATGGAAGGAAAATTGTCGATAAAGGTTGGAATTTTAAAAGAAACGCTGTATATTTGCCGCGCAAAAATAGTTAACTAATTTTTATAACGTTATGAAGCAAGGTATACATCCCGAAACCTACCGTCTTGTAGCTTTCAAGGATATGTCAAATGATGTTGTGTTCATCACCCGCTCATGCGCGAACACAAAGGAGACAATCGAGATCGAGGGCGTTGAGTATCCAGTTGTTAAACTTGAGATCTCTAACACATCTCACCCATTCTACACAGGTAAGATGAAACTCGTCGATACAGCAGGTCGTGTTGACAAATTCTATCAGAGATACGCAAAGAAGAAGTAATTCTTCCAAGACATATGGTACAGATTGGCTCGCAGGATACTGCGGGCCAATTTTATTTCATCTCTACAGAGAAGGTGATTTCCTGATCTGTTGCCGGATGACGGAAGGTGATGCTGCAGGCATGAAGATACAGGCGGGATGCAGTTGTTGAGGACTCTGTCCCGTCAATGGCGTGACCGCCATATAAAAGGTCCCCGAGGATAGGGCGGCCAAGTCCGAGGGTATGTGCGGCATGGACGCGCAACTGGTGTGTCCGTCCGGTGTGGGGGTGGAAGAGTATGTCTGTGGTGCCGTCAGTGTTGACTGATAAGACTTCATAGAGGGTGAGCGAGGGTTTGCCCTGCATCTTGTCGACTTTCTGCCGTGGCCTTTCATCATAGTCGGCTGACAGCGGAAGGTCGATACTGCCGGTTTCCCCGGTTTTCAGGTCGTGCTTTTCCGGCATGAACCGATTATCTTCAGTGGGACATAGCCTTGCCATGTATGTCTTGCGGACGGTGTGTTCTTCAAATTGCTTGCGCAGGTTTATTGCTGCATTCCGATTCTTGGCGAAGAGAATGATTCCGGATGTATCCATGTCAAGGCGGTGTACGGCTTCATGGACGGTACCGGTGTCAGAGTCGCGGGCGTCCAGCCATTCCAATAACGATGTCTGTCCGTCCAGTCCGGGTACTGACGGCATTCCTGAAGGCTTTTCCACTGCTACGATCCACTCGTCTTCATAAATCACTTCCGGTAATATGGTTTCAGTCTGGCTCGGGTCTGGAAGGGATGTGTGCGGAAGGGACATTCCCACCCCCGGGTAGGGGGTGCCTGCGACAGCAGGCGGGGGTCCCTGGAGCACATGCCCTTCCAGACCAGATGTCATGAAGGCAAGCAGAGGCCCGCATTTCGATGTGCATGAAGGATAGAAATGTCCATGAGTCCTGACGGCTGTTTCAGGAGACCGTCCGTACCAGAATTCGCCCATTGCCAACGGCTTGAGCCCGTTCCTGTATGCATGTTCCAGAAGTTTCGGTGCTGCGCAGTCTCCTGTCCCTCCGGGAGGCATGAGTCCCTGTCCGGCGAAAAGGTCGTATATGGAAATGGAATCTCCCTGTGCATTATGAACGATGTATTGCCGGAATATCCATTTCTGCAGTTCGTCCGACATCCCGCTGCGGCGCTTACGAAGTGCGTCGACCTCCCGGCGGATTTCAGAAAGTTCTTCTTCCTTCTTTGCGATAAGTCCTTTCCAACGGTCCTTTGCCCTCTTTATTTCCGCATTGATGAACTGGCTTTGTCTTATGTATTCGGAATCATCTTTATGGATGGAGGCTTTCTGTTCCCGGAGCATGGAAATTTCAGACTCCATCTTAATGCGCATTGCCTGGATGTCTTTCTGAGCGGATGCCATTCTTCCGGTCGTGAGTGTCCTTATTTCCTCGTTGAACCTGCTTATCTGCGCCTCTTCTTTTCTGTATCGTCCGTTCGTGTCGTTGAGGTCGAAGACAGGCGGTACGAATCCTTCTACGATGCTCCGCCCTCCGACGAGACCTGAAAATCCTGAAAGATAACCGGTTCTCCCTGTCTGGTCCTTTACGACAAGTACTCCAAGCATCTTGCCCTGCGACAGATGTCCGCATAGTTCTTCCGATAGTGCGATTCTGTCCAGAGTCAGACGCGCTGCGGTCCTTACCAGAGGATGAGGAACGTATCTGAACGGGTTAGTGAAGCCGGTCCCCCCATCAGATAATTCTGCAATCTCCTTTTTCAGGAGTCCGTATGTCGAGTCCGGGAAAAGGTGCATCATAACGAGAGATTGCTGTCGATGTATTCCCTGCACCATTCCTGAAGTCCGCAGGAGGCGCATTTGGGCTTGCGGGCCGTGCAGACGTATCTTCCGTGCAGGATGAGCCAGTGATGCGCTGTCGGACGGAGTTCAGGTGCAAATCCTTCTGTCAGGTCTTTCTCGACAGCCTCTACGGTCGTGCCGTCTGACAGGCCTATGCGTCTGGACACGCGGAATACATGGGTGTCCACAGCGATGACCGGCTTGTCGTAAATTACTGACGCTATGACGTTTGCAGTCTTTCGGCCGACTCCGGGGAGGGTCTCGAGAAGTTCCGGTTCGGACGGTACCGTGGATGCGAAGTCGGTGACAAGTTTCTGCGCCATCCCTATGAGGTGGCGTGCCTTGTTGTTGGGAAAGGATATGGACTTTATGAGTCCGTATACCTCTTCGAATGACGCTGATGCCAGATCTGAAGGTTCTGGGAATCTTCGGAATATTTCAGGGGTGTGAATGTTGACCCTCTTGTCCGTGCATTGTGCAGACAGGATCACCGCAATGAGCAGGTGGAACGGAGTGTCGTAATGCAGTTCTGTCTGAGGGGCTTCCATGTTGTCCGAGAACCATCTGGTCACATGGAAGAATCTGTCTGTCCTGTTCATCATATGGTCAGTTCCAGGTCGATTATTTCCTCGTCGGTCTGCTCGGTGCAGGTTTCGTCCTTGCATACCATGACGCGGCCCGGATATTTCTCGAATATCTGCCTGTTGTGCGTGACCATGACGATTGCTGTTCCTTTCTCCTGGTTGATGCCAGTCAGAAGTTTCATGATGCCGTCCGCTGTTTCGTTGTCAAGGTTTCCGGTGGGCTCATCAGCAATGATGACCTGCGGGTCATTGAGGAGAGAACGGGCGATCGCAATGCGCTGCTGCTCTCCGCCGGACAACTGGTGCGGCATCTTGTGGGCCTTTCTTTCCATTCCTACGGCTTCAAGTACTGCCGCAATCTTCTTTGACATCTCCGCCTCGTTCTTCCATCCCGTCGCACTGAGGACGAATCTCAGGTTTTCCTCCACGCTTCTGTCCATCAGTAACTGGAAGTCCTGGAATACGACTCCCATCTTTCTTCTGAGGTATGGTATGTCCTTGTCCTTTATCCCGTTAAGTGAGTATCCGCAGACTGTGCCGCTGCCTTTGGTAAGTTGGTTCTCTGCGATGATGGTACGGATGATCGAGGTCTTTCCCGTACCTACTTTTCCTACGATGTATACGAAATCTCCTGGATATACATCCATGCTGAAGTCATAGATGACCGTTGCTTCTCCGTTCACTATATCTGCATCCGCGAATGAAATGATGGGATTCCTGTCTTCCATTGTTCAAAAATTAGTTATAAACATACAAATATAGTGGAAAAATGGTTAATTTTGTATTTTATTGGAAATTTAGAAACGTATTTGATAATGAGATTCATATCCATGACGACGGCTGCTCTTGCCGTCATGATTCTTTCCTCACTTGCAGCATACGCTCAGGAGGCTGCCGATAACGGCAGTCTGCGTGAGACTATGATGTTGTTTGACAGAGGAATGTATACCCGTTCTTCATTTGATTTCGAACAGATACGGGACAGGAATATGTGTCCGGAGGGGTATTCGATCCTTTCCGATGCAAAGGCGCGTGTGCCTGGTTACGACATGAGGATGCATGATTATATAATGCGTAATCCCCAGTCGGCGGTAATACCTCAACTCCGCTGGCAGCATGCGCTCAATCTGTTTGATGCTCATGACTACAAGAAGGCCGGGGATATCCTTGAAAATCTGACACTCAAGCAGTTGTATAGGGGACAAAGAACTGAGTATCTCTTCAGAAAAGCATATTGTGATCTTGAAAACCGTGATCTGGAATCTGCCAAAGGCAATTTTGCGGAAGTGGAGAAACGCCCGTTTTCCGACTATACGGCACCTTCCAGATATGCCCTAGGTTATATCAGTTATGTGCAGAAGGACTTCAAGTCAGCAATAGATTGGTTCGAGAAATCTGCAAAGGATTCAAGATTCAAGGAAATGTCTTCGTATTATATCATGGAGAGCCGGTTCATGCTCGGTGACCATGAATATGTGACGGCGCATGGCGACGAGATGTATGAGGTCGTGCCTCAGGAGCGCAAGCCGCATCTTGCCAGAATCGTTTCGGAATCATATCTGGTTCTGGGAGATGCCGAAAATGCCCGCAGGTTCTTTGATCTCAATGCTCAGGGAGGCGGTCAGCCGAAGACCAGGGCTGACTGGTTCTACAGCCGCAAATTTTATGAGCGAACAGGACTTGAACTCTCAGAGGGTTACGGTCAGACCGAAACTACACTTCTTCTTGCAAATTTCGCAGGAAATAGTCCTACAGAGGGCTCAATGGGCACACCTTCACCTTTTTATAATATTGAGCTCAGAGGCAAAAACGGCAAAAAGA
>JAFVHZ010000086.1 GCA_017474265.1 Bacteroidales bacterium
ATATTGCCATTGGCATCTCTGGCGGCGATGACGGCATTGCCCTCCTTGAAGGTATCCACAGTCCTGAAAGTAATCTCCTCACCACTGTATATCACCGACTTAATGAGGTCACCTGTTGCAGGCGCAATGTCTGTACCGAAGGTTTCCCATAACACTACTGCATTCGAGATATCTCCTGCCGGATGATCTTCATGAGATGTTCCTGCAAGTTCCTGACTGTTGCCCTTGAATGCCTTGAAACTGTATGTGCCGGCATGGCTGACAATATAGCAGTTTGCTGTTTGATACACTTGATTGGAGAATGGGGATAAATTGACAGGCTTAAAAACTACCACATCCACAAGATCTGATAGAATCTCAGTATTCCCGTCAGAAATATGCAGATAGATTACGGCAGGACTGTTTCCAGCAAGGAAGTCGTCACTAAATGGATAAGAAGGGTTTTCTCTCAGGGTTACACTCAACAGACCATCTTCGGAAGAAGACACGGAAGAGATACTCAAAGGAACAGATTGGCTTACTGCACGAGTTTCCGGAACCTTGGTATACCTGAGATATGCTTCGAGGATGGTATTGTCTCTCTCCCATTCGGATACGAGAAGCGCAGCCTGAGACATCGGGGTAACAAGGAATTCTACAAGAACACTTTTTATCAGATCTGGCATCAGTGCTACCCTGTCACTATACTCCGGAATATATTTCAGACTCTGGATTCTGTTTACAAAGTCTTCTTCGAGTTTGCCGAGACGGTCTTCAAGGGCATCAAGTCTGCCATTGATAATATCAATCTTCGATTGTAGGTTATCTTGTGCCTTCTTGACCTGAGTTGCTATTGCCTGGTCAATGATTCCCCCTGACGCGATGGCCTGACTGATATACTGCTTGTATTCGTCTGTGAGGTCAGTCTTGGCCTGCTGAAGTGCGGTTTTCTGCTCGTCGATCTGCTTCTGAAGGTCCGTATCTGTCTCATCCAATCTTGCAGATAGAGCAGACATTTTTCCGTCGATTTTGGCGATGTCATAATATCCCTGAGTCAGGACAGTATTGACCCATGACTGCATATTGGTTTCGCTTTCTGCTATGGCTGTTGCTATAGCATCAGTATATGCCAAGGTAATCTCATCTTTAGCCGAAGATATTGCAGTGGTATATGCCTGAGTCATTGTGTTGACAGCACTTTCGATTCTTGCAATATAATCGGCGCTGAGTTCAGAGCGGAGTGCATCAATCGCAGACTGAATGTCTGTTGCAATCTTGCCGTTCAAACGAGTTTCCAAAGCGGCCATACCTGAGTTTATCTGCTCGATTGAAGCCTTGATACCGGAAATTTCGGTCTGTGTCTGCTCGTATTGGGCCAATGTCGAGAATGTGGCGTTAGCCCAGTTGGTTGTAGATGTCAGTTGTGTATCCACATAGGTCCTCAGGTCTGCAATTTTCTTGTCAAGAGCGGTGTCTGCCGCCTTGAGTTCATCAAGTGTCTTGTTGATTGCCGAGAGTTCTGCCTGAATCGCTTCCTTTGCTGAGTTGAGTTCATTTAGAAGGCTCTGTTCAAGTGCAGTTATTTCCTCCCCGAGTTCCGACTCGACCCTTGCAATCTCTGCAT
>JAFVHZ010000087.1 GCA_017474265.1 Bacteroidales bacterium
GGTTGAGGTGACCTACCTCAGAGTTACCCATCTGGCCCTCTGGAAGACCTACTGCCTCGCCGCAAGCCTTGAGTGTGCCCATAGGATACTGTTTGCGGAGCGACTCGATGTAAGGTGCTCCCTGTGCGTAGATGACATTAGACTCATCCTGTCTTCCCTCGCCCCATCCGTCGAGGATCATAAGTAGAACTTTCTTGTCCATATAGTGTGAATATAAATAAATATCATATAAAGATCCTTCGCTTCGCTCAGGCTGACAACAGCCTCGCGCGGCTTTGCCGCGCAAAGATACAATTTATGCAACATTCAAGCAATAATTATAAGATTAAGAAATTATTAAGTATCTTTACATGATATATGTCATGAGCGTGAATCATATGGAAAGAGAAGAATTGCTGAAGATCATTGCCACCAAGGAGGTCGTCGGAGTGGATTTGTCCGGTCAGCGGCTTGAGAAGGTGGATTTTACGGGGTGCCGTATCGAGCGTGTGAATTTCAAGGGATGCGAAATGGTGCATTGCCGTTTCCGCAACACGAAGATCTCATGGAGCGATTTCAGATATGCCGAGATACAGCATGGTACGTTTGAAGGTGCGGAAATTGAGTTCTGCGACTTCTACAGGGCATTCATCGACGGTGTCGTGATATTCAACGGAAGTAGTTTTTCGAACTGCAGCCTCAACAAGACGTATCTTGGCGAATGCGCAATAATAAGAAAGGAGAATCTGAAGGATGAAAAGATCCTCCAGCAGAATAAGGATGCGTACAGGAAGTTTCTTGTGGATTGGCATACATACGGCACGGGGGAAAGGACAAACGACCTTAATGTGAGATCTGACTGGAGTCCGGAGGCGGCTCTTGACCTGCGATGGGCTGACGCTGAAACCATATACAAGAATTTCAATGCATTGTGGACCGGCAAGGGATACATAGCCGACGGAAACTGGGCATACGTGCAGGGAAAGAGAATGGAGCGCAGACGCCTGATTGCGGAGCTGGACGATCCGTCAGTCAATCTGTACCGTAAACTTGCGAATCTGTGGCGTATTGTCACGAACTGCATGTCGGATGTCTTCTTTGGCTTTGGCGAGAGCATGACCAGGATGATCATCACCTATATCCTGACGGTGTTTGTCTTCGCATGGGCATTCACGGAGAATGTGTCCCTGCTTGAATATGGCCAGGCCCTGGCCATAAGCCTTAAGAATATGGCAGGAATGGATTCGGAAATGCTGCAGGGGGTTTCTCCTCTTGTGGATATGCTGAATGTGGTCCAGACCACCATAGGAATCCTTCTTACCGGTATCTTCGGTTTCATTCTCGGTAACAAGATCAGAAATCAGTAGAAAATGAAAAAGTGTATTTCGGATATGCGTAATGCCGCCTCGCGGGGCAGGATTTCCCTAGAGGAACAGGTACGTGCCTATGACCTTCTGGACAGTCTGCTTGCGATGGATTACATGGAATGTCTGACGTTTCCATGTGCCGGGACGGTGGAGGAGTTCTGCGAGGCTTACAGGGCTGCGGAGCCGGAACTTGCAAGGTGCTATGATGCCGATGCATTGCAGCAGGAGGCGGATGCGATTCTTGCTCCTTTGAAGGCTGAGGCTGAGGAACTTCGTTTTGCTGCGGCTTCTGCCGCAAGTCTTCACGAATTCGCAAAGGAAGTCTTCGACATATGGCAGACCCAGGGAATCTTTGCGAGGAAAAGATCTCTCAGGGAACTTCGCGAACGTGCCGGCTTCCGCCTCGAAAGCCACCGCATCGGCAACTACGTCGCCAAGACATTCGACTTGATGAATGAGGCCCAGGCCCGCTTCGCACGTGCTCAGCAGGCCATGTTTGCAGCCGATGTCAGATACAAGATAAGAGAGAACATATACGGAGAAATCTATAAGATATTATGCGGGACAAAGAATTAAGCTGTGTCGATTGCGGTACCCAGAACTGCAAGTTCAAGACAAGGACATATCCCGATTTCTGTCTGACGACCAACCTGTCGGAAGAGGATGCCGAGTGGGCAGCAGTGCGTTATGACGAGGACCGGAACCATGACATCATGGTTGCGAGCGCGGAGGTCGAATACGAAGGCTACTGCAAGTGGACCCGGGTGCAGGAAATCATGGAGTTCGCAAGGAAGATCGGTGCGAAGAAGATCGGCATAGCCAACTGCATAGGCCTGATAAACGAGGCCCGTATATTTGCGAAGATCCTCCGTGCGAACGGTTTCGAACCATATGCAGTCATCTGCAAGGTCGAGGGACGCGCGAAGACTTCCGTCGGAATACCTGAGAAATGCGAGGAGATAGGACCGGCCATGTGCAATCCTATCCTTCAGGCACGTCTTCTGAATCAGGCAAAGACCGATCTGAACGTCGTCATAGGCCTTTGCGTGGGGCACGACAGCCTGTTCTACCGCTATTCAGAGGCATATGTGACCACCCTTGTGACAAAGGACAGGGTGACCGGCAACAATCCTGCAGCCGCCCTATATACGGCAGGCTCATATTACAAGAAGAAATATAATCTCTAAATCCGCATACTATGGAAACCTCATTCTTGGGCACGAAATGGGATGGACCTGTCGATGAAGAAGGACGTCCGCATGGAAAGGGAAAGATGTATCAGATAAGACAGGAATACGGATATAAAATTTATGAATCCGTAGAGGAATATTATGCCGACGGATACTTTGATTCTGCTGGCCGTTTCGTTTCGTCGGGCAACACCCCGATCTCGCGTGGAAAGCCGTTCCTGGTGCTGAACTTCGAGGGAGAATACTGCCATGGTGAACCGATTCTTCGCGGATGTGTCATCCATAAGGAAGACTACAGGGCGGAATCCGTATATGCCGATGGTGTCCCTACGGACGATTTCGTCGTCTATTACAAGGGTAAGAAATATATCGAAGGACAGATAGATGTCGGATCTATGATGGACGGCTTCCAGTATTCGACCCCGAAATATATCAGGGGAAAGGAATATTATGACGATGAGGTTTCGGTGAAGTTCGAAGGTGAATTCCATCAAGGCAGGACTTTCTATTCCAAGGGCAGACTCTGGTACAGGAGCGGTGTGCTTTGGTTTGAAGGGGAGTTCGACCAGGGGCGTCCCGTAAGAGGAAAGGTCTATCGCAAGGACGGAACCCTCTGGTGGGACGGCGGACTCCATTCTGCCGCTTTCTACTATCCGAAGAACGGTTACGTCTCTTATGACGACGACGGAAAGGCCTGGGCCTATTTTACCGGGGATGGTATCATCTATGACGAAAACGGTGAGAATCCGCATGGTACAGTCATATATAGAAAATAATTGACTACCTTTGTCGTTCATTTCTAAATACGAACGGTCATGTCAAAGGTAAAATTCTATAAAGAGGAGCAGATTCCTCTCGAAATGCATAAGGTACGCGTAGTACAGAAACTTACCCTCCTTCCTGTCGAGGAACGTCTCAAGAGAATCCAGGAGGCGGGCAACAACACATTCCTTCTTCAGAACAAGGATGTCTATATGGACATGCTTACCGATTCGGGCGTGAATGCCATGTCCGACAATCAGGTGGCTTCCATGGGCATGGCAGACGACTCGTATGCGGGCTCGGAGACCTTCAACAGAGTAAAGTCTGCGATCTTCGAAGTGTTCGGTACAGAGCATGTGCTTCCTGCCCATCAGGGTCGTGCGGCTGAGAACATCCTCGCAGAGGCTTATGTCAAGCCGGGAATGGTCGCTATCATGAACTTCCACTTCACCACTACCAAGGCCCATATCACAAGACTTGGCGGCGAAGTCGTTGAGGTTATCGGCAAGAAGGGTCTCGTACCAAGTTCGGACGAGCCGTTCAAGGGAGACCTGGATCTCGAGGAACTCAAGAGAACCATCGAGAAATATGGTCCTGAAAAGGTGGCATTCGTACGTGTCGAGGCAGGTACAAACCTCATCGGAGGACAGCCTGTGTCTCTCGAGAACATGCTTGCAGTTGCCGACATCTGCCACAATTACGGTGTCAAGAGTATCCTCGACGCATCGCTTCTTCAGGACAACGTTTACTTCATGAAGACCCGTGAGGCTCAGTGCAAGTTCATGACCACCAAGCAGATATACCATCTCCTTGCTGACAAGATGGACATCATCTACTTCTCTGCAAGAAAGCTCGGCTTTGCTCGCGGTGGTATCATTACTTCGCACAAC
>JAFVHZ010000088.1 GCA_017474265.1 Bacteroidales bacterium
ACCTGTTATGTTCTTTCCGATGTCATGCACATCACCCTTGACCGTTGCAATCACCACCACCGGCTTTTTCTGCCGGCTTTCAGAATGATCGTCATCATTGTTCATGTATGGTTCCAGATACCTCGCAGCGTCACGCATTACCTTTGCTGACTTCACCACCTGCGGAAGGAACATCTTGCCTTCCCCGAACAGACTTCCTACAGTCTCCATTCCTGCCATCAATGGCCCTTCGATGACTGCAAGGGCGCTGCCGTATTGCTCCATGGCGTCATTCAGGTCTTTTTCCAGACTGTCAGTCCTGCCTCTTACCAGATCGGTCTGAAGGCGTTCCCCGACGGGAGGGAGATTCTTCGCTCCGCTCAGAATGACAGATGATGCTGATGGAATGACAGATGTTGTCCCAGAGATATCAGATGCCGTTTCTGGGGTGGCAGGGGAATTTGCAGCCTCAAGCATCCGTGAAGCCTTGTCGATCAACCTTTCCGTAGCGAGTGCGTCCTTGTCAAAGATGACATCCTCGACGCACTTGAGAAGTTCCAGCTCGATTTCATCATACACCTGAAGCATCGACGGATTAAGTATTGCCATATCCAGTCCTGCCTTTATCGCATGGTACAGGAATGCCGAATGCATCGCCTCCCGGACCGCATTGTTGCCACGGAATGCAAAGGAGAGGTTGGACACGCCTCCTGATGTCAGTGCTCCCGGAAGGTTCGACTTTATCCACCTTACTGCCTCAATATAGTCGACAGCATATTTCGCATGTTCCTCAATGCCTGTACCTATGGAAAGTATGTTGACGTCGAAGATTATATTTTCCGGGCTGACTCCTGCCTTTTCGGTCAGCAGTCTGTATGCCCGCGCGCATATATGTATCTTTCGGTTATATGTGGTGGCCTGTCCTTCCTCGTCGAATGCCATCACCACTATTGCCGCTCCCAACGACTTTATGATCCGGGCCTTTCTGATGAATTCCTCTTCGCCTTCCTTCAGACTGATCGAATTGACTATGCATTTGCCCTGGGCATTCTTCAGGCCGGCAAGTATGGTCTCCCAATGAGAGGAGTCAATCATCAGCGCAGCCTTCGCTACAGCGGGATCATTGGAAATGTATCTTACGAAACGCTCCATCTCTCGGGTACTGTCCAGCATCGCGTCATCCATGTTGATGTCAATGATGGATGCTCCATCTTCTATCTGTTTTGCGGCAATCTGGAGAGCCTCATCGTATTTCCCTTCCGAAATAAGTCTGGCGAACTTGCGTGAACCTGCAACGTTGGTCCTTTCACCTACATTGGTGAAATTGTTCTTCTTTACGTTTATCTCCGTTGCCTCCAGACCGCTGACCTTCAGTATCTTGTCAGGGAAATCACAGGTCTTTCCGGATATGGTGCGGGGACTGATGTCTCGTACTGCCTTTGCAATCGCGCGGATATGATCCGGAGTGGTGCCGCAGCAGCCTCCGACAATGTTCAGCAGCCCTTTTTCTGCCATGACTCTGATCTGTCCGGCCATTTCTTCCGGCGTCTGGTCGTAACCTCCCATCTCATTAGGCAATCCGGCATTGGGATAGCAACTCACTCCGCATCCGCACCATCTGTTGACTTCCTCAATTAGAGGCAGCAGTTCTGATGCCCCCAAAGAGCAGTTCAGGCCGAATGCTGTGATAGGGTAGTGACTCACTGCAGTATGGAAAGCCTCAAGAGTCTGTCCTGTAAGCGTCCTTCCGCTCCGGTCACCTACAGACACCGATATCATTACTGGCACTTCATTATTGTTTTTTGTAGGAATATTTGATGCTGAAGAAGACATGCCACCCCCGGCCAGGGGGTGCCTGAGCGAAGCGAAGGCGGGGGTCTTTGGAAGCACAAAATTCCGACAGATATCATGAACTGCCGTCAACGCGGCCTTCACATTCAGAGCATCAAAACAGGTCTCGATAAGGAGCAGGTCAGCACCTCCCTTGAGCAGAGCCTCAGCCTGTTCCCGATATGCCTCGACCATCTGGTCAAATGAATAAGGACGGAAGGCTGGATCAGCGATGTCCGGCGACAGGGACAATGACTTCGAGGTCGGTCCCATGCTGCCAGCCACCCATACCTTCCTGCTCAAGCCGACCTTTGCTGCAATGGCGGCTGCCTCATCTGCAGCCTCCCTCGCAATCCTCGCTCCTTCATATGCCATCTTCGGAGCGATATGTCCGCAATCGTACTCTTTCTGAGATATCCTGTTGGCACTGAAGGTGTTGGTCTCTATGATGTCTGCTCCCGCCGCAATATATTCGTTATGGATTTCCTTGATGACTTCAGGATGTGTCAGGTTGAGGCATTCGTTATTGCCTCGCAGTTCCTTCGTACAGTCTGCAAAGTCCGTCCCACGATAGTCTTCTTCCTTCAGTCCGTACCTCTGGATCATGGTTCCCATCGCACCATCCAGTATCAGTATCTTATCTTCATTCAATATCATTGTCGCTCCCTATTATAATGCAAAGATACGACGCAAAGGGTTTATAATCAAAGAATCATCATATTTTTTGATTCTGGTCAGCAAAACTGGGCAGTCAAGTAATATGCATGCTTTGTCAGAATTACAAAATGCAACTCGCTAGATACTGATTATCAACTAATTACAGAAATTGCGTGCTGCCAAATGGGAGCACGCAGTTTCTGTAATTAGTTGATTGTTAGTGGCTTGTTGGGTGCAGTGTGCGTTGAAATGTCATCTGATGATGGAAACTCCATCTGCCGTATGACATTTTTTAGCAGGTGGTACATGAAATGGCTAATTCATGTACCACCTGCATGTTTTTACGGGTTTTCAACCCTTATTCCGTGACCTGTTATACAAGAAAATGCAAGAGTCATGTACAACGCGATAGAACAAGGCTTCCGCAAA
>JAFVHZ010000089.1 GCA_017474265.1 Bacteroidales bacterium
ACAGAGAAGACAGACCGCAAGGTGAACTTCTTCTATGGCGCACGTGCGCTTAAGGAGGCCTTCTACCTCGATGACTATCATGCAATCGAGAAGGAATTCCCTAACTTCAAGTTCCATCTTGCTCTCGACAGACCGGATCCTGAGGCTGATGCAGCAGGTGTTCCATATGTAGCCGGATTCGTACACAACGTGATGTTCGAGACATACCTCAAGCAGCATGAGAATCCTGAGGATGCCCTCTACCTCATGTGCGGTCCTCCTATGATGGTCGGCGCGGTTGTAAACCTCCTCGACTCCCTCGGAGTTCCACCGGAGAACATCCTTTACGACAACTTCGGAGCGTAAATATCCAGATACACACAAGAATGGCGGCCCCTTTCGGAGCCGCCATTCTTAATTCATAATACAATATGCTTGAGTTTCAGTCTGCGGAAAAGAAGAACGGCCAGTAACGATACAGGCAGAGTGACAATCAGGCCAGCCCACGGAAGCAGCCTGGGACCGATTACAACAGGCAATGCTGTCTTGTAGTAAAGGATCTCTATGACAAACTGATGAAAGACATAGACTCCGAACGACATCGAACTGCAGTAAACGATAAGCGACGGGACTGCAGTCCTGTTCTGCATCAGCCTGAAAGTCAAAAGAAAGACAAATAAAGTTCCTGACAAGGAATAGGTAAATATCCAATATGATCTGAGCAACTTATAAGCGGTCTTTATAAAGAAGGCGTCATCAGGGATTTCGATAGACGGAACGACCATCTCATATGACACGAAAGATAGGAGATACAATGCTGCGATAAAGAAAAGAAAGACATTGCTGCCACTCAATTTCCGACAGATGTCCTGTCTCTGCATAAGAAATATACCCGCATAGAAAAAGAAAAGATAATATAATGCCTTATCAAGTCTCAGAGGCAGATGGATAATGCTCAAAGCCACAGATGCAAGCAGAGCCAGCAGTTTATGAGTATCCTTTATTCTGGAGTTGAAAAGGAGGAATCCTAAAATGAAACACCAGAAAAGCATAGGAAGGAACCACAGATGCCCGGCACCGTTCATGACAGAATACACCATTTTATATGACGGCATATGCATATAGAACAAAAGAGCATATATGATACCGAACACTAAGGAAGGCAGGATAAGCCTCTTCAACTTATTATTAATCAGCGAGGAAAGCGTGTACACCCTCCTTTGGACGAGCAACTGATACCCGAAGACATATCCGGACAACAGGACAAAGAGTTCCATTGTAAAACTGAAAGATGCCGCTGCAATCCATCTGTATGCATCGATATCAATATATCCCTGAGGCGGTTCCCACTTTCCCCAATATATTGTAAACGAATGCAGGACCACCACAAGCAGAATCGCAACTGGACGTAAAAACTCCACCTCAAGGAGACGTTTGTCAACATGTGAATTTTCCATAGGTGAATTATATCAGTTCTACTTCTTGAAAAACGCGTAGATCTTGACAATCAACTGCATAGGAACAGATGTCCTGTACCTGGAACTTATCCTTGTTTTTCGAAGATCGCCTGCCAGATAAGGATATTCGGCAAAGAAATCATATCCGTGCATCAGACTGTGCTGTCCAGCCCTCATCAGTATGCTTCCGGCGACCTTCTCTATCGGGCTACCTTTAAGGTTGTCTCTATAGTGCTCATACAGATCAAGAAGATTCTTTGTAGACGCAACATGTCTCTTCATGCCGCTTTGGGCACAGAATGAATCCGGATTATCCTTACGATAATGATACAACGCTTCGGGTATATGCACCAGACTCGTGGCATGGAATATTATCTGACACATAAGATATATATCCTCATGCATTCCCAACTTCGGGAAATACACCACATTATCTGTATATAACTTGCGCTTGAAGCATTTCGTAACAGTATATCCGAAGGACTTGTAGTTGAACATATTCACAATGAAATCATCCTTGGTATCGGCAGTATATTCGCGTTCACGTTTATAACTGCTTCTGTTCCCGTACTCCTTGACGAGATCGAAATACACAATATCGGCATGGGTCTGTGCTGCCTTTGCCATCACCTTTTCGACAGCATCGGTTTCCAGCCAGTCATCGGAGTCTGCAAAAAGGACATACTCACCTTCAGCAGCATCAAGTCCTGCCTTTCTGGCAGACGGAAGTCCCCCGTTCTCCTTATTGATTATGAGGATCCTTGGCTTAAGATGAGAAAAACGGCTTTCTATCAACTCGTCAAGTATCTCCATGGAACGGTCCTTCGTACCATCATTGACAAAGATGAACTGAATATCCTCATATGTCTGTCCCAAGGCAGATTCAGCAAACTGCCTTATATATCGTTCGACACCGTATATCGGCGCAATCAGAGATATCCTGTAACTCATTACAATTCGAATCTGGACTTTTTAGGGAATGTTGTTTCAAAGGCATCAAGAACAGCACCTCTGAGTCTGTCATAGCGGCTTTCGCTGAGATGGACATCGTTTATGCACACGAGACTGCGTGTCGGATTCTTAAGGAAATCACGCAGCGCTCCCGCAGAAGCCACAGACACCGAAAAATGCTTATTGGATATCTTCTGGTGCAGAACAAGCCCCTTATAGTTCATATAATCCAGAAAAAGATACTGATTGAGGTTTTCATCCGTACGTATCCTTGAAGATGATGTCCTGCAGATCTCATCCTCGACCATCGCATACAATTCCTCACACTGGGTCCTGAGCATAGGCGAGCATATATGCTGCGGACGAGTAAAGAAGCATGACCGCTTCAGACCCAGAGCCTTGCGAGCAAGGCGGTCCGAATTGCGGCATATCTTCTTATACATGCCCGATGCGAACAGATGTCTGTAATATCCGATGACCGGCTTTCCGTCACGGAAGAAATCACTTGCCTGACAGTTTCCCACAGGAAACATATCGTCATTGAAATAAAGGTACTCTTCATCCAGTCCCGGAATCCTGTGCAGATGCATCTCGATAGGATTGCGGTTGAAGGTAGGAAGGAACTCCCTGGGAATGATGTCACTGTGTAGAACTATCTTGAGATTTTCCGTATCAGCCCATTCCGGTACCTGGGAGAGATGCGACACCACCAGATAAACATTTCTTATGAAAGGCATGTTCACCTCAATTCCTCTTAGCAGATACTTCAGCGTTCCCCAGTCACGGAAACGCTTCTCCATGACGGGAATATTGGTAAATTTCTCATAATCCTGCTTCCAGACAGGATCGTTTCCATTTACATATGTGATCACTATGTCCATATCTAGTCCTTTCCAAAAATTTCCTGTATATACAATGTAGAATGCATGGCTTTCCTGATATCCTCTTCATCAGGAAGCCTTCTCCAGTCTCCATACATTCTGGTAAGATACATATCGACGTTACCCGGGGCCGGAAAAGTGACACCCTCAAACTCTATCGTCGAAAGCGGGAATATATCCTCCATATGGAAAGGCTGATCATAGAAGCCGGAACCGAGTTCGTAATGGCAATCATGTTTCGGATTGATCAGTCCCACCAAACGCGATATCGGAATAAGAAGACCGAAATTCAGCAACTGGACCAACCTGATGGCAAAATGCCTCAAAGGCGCGCAGTTCATCTTGCGTGTAGGATACACCATGTTACAATAGAAGAACTTGGCCATATGCGCAGCAAACTGGCTTGAAGGTTCTATGCAGAAGACATCTATTCCGATTCCGCCATGCTTGAAGAATCGTGACCTCGGGTCCGTTGAAGGAACCCTTTCTCCCTTTCTAAGAAACCTTGCGAAAGGATTGACATGGTTGACATCCGACCTGATGGACTGGAAGAAGTATTCCCAGTCTTCATTCCTGTTCATCTCGAGCATGATTTTCTCAAGCCTTCTGTACTCCTTCTTTGTCATTGAAACATCTATATCATCATCCCACGGGATGAATCCGCCATGACGTCTTGCTCCAAGAAGTGTTCCGGAACACAGCCACCACTTGATATCATGCTTATCACATATCTCAGCAAAAGCCTTCAGAACTGAAAGCATCTCTTTCTGGTCCCGTCTCAATGCAGAACCTTCAGGATTATATACCCTCATAATATCAACAAATTAAGTCAAACAAGAGAATCAAACAGATTCCTCCACTTTTCCGCAATGATCTCAGGAGCATAATTCAAACGCTTCTGAACGGATTTTTTCCTGATCAGCAACTTCTCCTCCTCCGGGAGCGAAGCCACCTGCACAAGCGTCTCGGCATAAAGATCTTCGTCAAAAGGCGGTACCACAAAACCGCACCTCTCATCCGGGGCAAGGATCTCGCTTATGCCGGAAGTACTGCCGAAAGCCATCCCGATGCAGCCATGCGCCTGAGCCTCGCTCAACGCCAGAGGCCATCCTTCTGTTTCCGAAGTGAGACATACGATGGAAGCCTTCCGGTAATAATCCGCAACATTCCTTTTCATTCCTTCAAAACTGATGCGCTCCAGATTCAGGTCGGAAGCCATGCCACGCAGCATTTTTCCTGCAGGGCCGTCTCCTACCAGAACCAGTCTCCATCCCGGAAGACGGTCCTGAACCTTGCTCCATATACGAAGAAGACGGTCGATCCTCTTCGACCAATTCTCAAAACGGCCACAGAAAAGAATCATATTCTCCTTATCATAACACACATCTGCAACCGGAGTCTCAGGATTTTCAATCACATGAATATGGGACATATCTGGATCGATACCGAATCCTGATGCTGTCTCTATCTTATAAGGCCGACACAATACGGTATATGCATCACAACCAAGATACTCCTTATAACTGCGTTCCCTGGCCATACGCATCGCCAGCGAACCGTCTGAATACCGTCTCTTATTATACAGATGCCAGGCTATACGTCGTACAAGCCCCTTCTGCCTTCTGTATGTAATCGCATGACGCTGCCAGAAAGGCTCACCATGACATGCCAATACCACTTTGCATCCGGTTCTTTGCCTGATTCCCTCTATACCAGGAAGAGCCTTTACCGGCTGCACAAGGATATCGATCCTATCCGCAATCACCAGACGTTCCACTTCCGAGGATCTCTTTGAAGGGACAGCCTGTGAAGGGATCCTTCGCAGATTCAGCACACTGCGTAACTCATCCGTCAATGCAGACTCATCCGGCCTGGAAGCATAGACAAAGACCTCATACCCGCCGAGCCCATGCAGATAACGTGCAATATCTATAGTTATCCTTTCTGCTCCACCGGCAGGAAAGTAATTATGTATGAATGCAACTCTGATCATAGCATTAATACAGGTCCGTCAATCAGAATATCTCATTATGATTTTCCTCACACTGTCGGATACACGTTTGGCAGCATCCGTAGCAGCCTCGAGAATCTCCGCGATATTCTTGTACTTCATCAGTTCTATAGGATCAGACTCCTTCTCAAAGATATAACTGATATATTCGGCATAGGTATCATCAGCAGCATGCTCGAGTTCGGTGATTCTTTCACATTGCACGGAAATCTGAGAATAATTCTTCTTCATTTCACCAAGGAACGGCATCATCTTTACAAGAGCATCAGCCTCAGCCATTATGTATTGCGCCAGATCTGCAATATGGGTATCTATTCTCTTAGGCGAGTATAGAGGGATTGACTTGGACGCATCATTTATGGCATCCAGAAACTCGTCGATATTCATTGCGATCGACTGCACATCACTTCTGCGGATTCTCCTGATTATCGCTCCATAAAGATACTCATGCAGTTCTGTAAGAATGGCATCTCCCTGTACTTCACATGCCTTGATTTCCTTTTCATATTTCCTCCACTGCGCAGAATCCATAGTGTCTGTCATTCTGACCAGAGCCTCTGCGGCCTGGCGGATATAAGCGGTCTGCTGGATGAAGACCGGAAGATAATTATGGCTCTTAGAACCGAACCCTCTGAAAAATCTCTTTAATCCCATATGAATCACTATTGCCAAATTTCAAATATAAAACATTTTTCGCACAGATAGATCAATCATACAGGACAAATCGTCACAAACAGACAAAAATTACATAAAGATTTATTTTAACACGACTAAAATAAATCTTTGCATGACTAAAATAAATCTTGGTTTATAAAAAAAAGAAAAACTTCATGAATCTTTTTTATGATTGCGCAATCATTCCACAGATGCGCGATAGATTTGCGGAAAAAATGAAGAGGATGACGATTACGCTCATAAGCCTTATCATCGCAGCATGCACTCTGTCTGCACAGAAGACATCCGGACATATGAAAAGCATGCTAGGCGCCGACTTTGGTGCATCGCTAAAAAACAGGTATATTAAGTTCCATGCCGGTCATCAGATATTGGACAGATGGTCAGCAGGCGGATGGCTTGCCTTCAGACTGAATGAGCGCAAAACAGACCAGGAAGAAGCAATCCACAAGAACGAATTCTCGGACAAGACTCAGGAAATCGCAACAGAACGGGACATACTGCAGACAGCAGGATTGTACTTCCAGTTCTGGACGGCGGGAACGTATGAGGGTCCATTCATATCCTTAGGAGCAGCAATAAATGAAAAGGGACGTGAAGACTGCACGATAGGCATAGGATACTGCATGAACATCTGGAAATGGATATCAGTATCCGCATCACTCGAGATGCACACAATAGAGTCATTCAAGACGCAGAAATTCAAAGGAGAAGGAACTGGATTATGCATATGCATCACATTTTGACATATAAAGGAAACAGGGAAAAAAACGGATGCCGGAAGAGACTATCCACAAACATTTCTGAAACACTCTGCTTAAATCTGTCTTTGCCCGTTCAGGGCACCTTGTACTTATTCACTACATGTCTTCTTCCGGCACTGTTTTCCTGTTCTCCCATACCGGAAAGCCGTTCTTTATATGCAATAGCAGCAGAAATGGCAATGAACGGTACAGAAATACATACTCTGGATATTTTCACATTCAATGACGACATGCTCGGACGTCTCGATTCATACCAAAGGATCGATGCGCCTGACCCTGATGACATTGAGATAAGATCACAAAACGGAAAGAAACACATCATCATATGTGCCAATGCACAGAACGGGAAAGAGGGCTGGGCAGATGTCAATTCCCTGAAGGCCATGGAAGAAAGGTATGCCGACCTTACATCAGAGCGACGCGACCGTCTGCTTATGACAGGAAGATGGGGCACAACTGCAGGGAACGGGCATACGGACACAATCCCATTAAGGCCTCTGGTTGCAGAAACAGCACTGAGAAGCATCCGAAGCGACTTCAGCGGAAAGCCATATGCGGGAGAGACAATTACGGATGTGTGCATATATCTCACAAATGTAAACGCTCGTTGTCCGATGCTGGCGGAAGGAGAAGTAAAGCCTGTCCACATCATCAATTCAGGAAAACTTGAAATGGAAGATGTCATGGCAATGGACGATCCGGGCATGCTGTTCAGGACTTTGGATACGGACATAGGACACAGCACATGCAGGCCCGACATCAGTTTCATGTGCTACCCGAACTCATGGCCGGAAGAAAGTCCAGGCACGCCGTTCACACGACTGGTGATAGAAGGATGTCTGGATGGAGAGCGATTCATGTGGCCTATAGAAGTGAACCGAGGAGAAGGAACCGACAATCCGGGAATACACAGGAACTGCAGTTATATATATGATGTGGTGATAACAAGAAAAGGTGTCACCGATCCGGAAGAAACGATCACCACTGATATGATGGACATAAGCATGGAAGTGAAAAGATGGGAAGAAAAGGAAAGATACTCAATAGAATTCTGATCATGGCGTCAGTGCTTTCTTCATTGTCCTGCATCCGCATGGATGAACCCGGGAATGGCATGAAGGTCACAATGGAAATCAGACTTTGCCCATACGGATATCAGACAAGGGCAGAGCATAATGACGCACATATATACGACATCAACGTCATAGCATTCGAAGATGGAAAGACCGACTCGATGATATGGAAAGAGTTCGACGGGAATGATTCGGAAGCCAAGATGACCGTGTCATTGGCCAAAGGACACACATACTCGTTCTTCGCTGTTGCGAACTGCGGGAGGGCGCTGGACAGTGTGGATGAAAGAGATGACCTGTATAGGGAATATCTTGAACTCCAGAGCGCTCAAGACATTGGCCGATTGATGCCTATGTCAGCATGGTCTGAAGATGTCGTCGCTGAAGAGGGAGGGACTGTAAGAATGGAACTCATAAGACTGGCCGCAAAGATCAGCATAAGCATCGACAGAAGCATGCTGGACAAGAATGTATCGGTAAGAGCAGTCGGTGTCAGGATGGGAAACTATCCGGGAAAAGCGCCTTTGGACGGGATCAGCCGCATCAGAGACAGGTATGACTGTCTTGAAGAAGGATTTGAATTGATGGAAAGTGAATGTTCGCCTCTTAACGCCATAGACAAGGACGGATTGAGCGGGGAAGTTGACTTGTATATGCTTGAAAACAAGCAGGGCGAGTTCCCGGTCAAGATTCGTGACGCGGAAGAGAAGGTCTTTGCAGACGGTGATCCTATGGCAGAGAAATGCTCTTTTATCGAACTGGAAATGGAGTACACATCAGGTTCACTCATCAGTTATGACAGCAACCTCATATACAGATTCTACCTTGGAGACAGTCTCAACAACCTGGATGTGGAAAGGAACTGTCACTACCACATGACAGTCATCCCTGTCGGAGACGGGCTTTCAGGCGGAGGATGGAGAGTGGACAAAAGCGGAATAGGACCGTCCACGCCGTTTCTTGACATATACCCGGGAGAGTACATCGAGGGACATGTCGGAGATATCCTCCGCATATGGTGCGAATACTATCCTCGGAGTGCTCCCTTCGATCCGGGAATCGAGGAACTCGAGTTCGACAGAAAAAGAGGCATATATGATTATGAAATAGACGAAGACGGGCGAGGCGTGACCCTCTCATTGAAAAGTCCGGGCACAGGCCTGGTATACATGAGCGCAGGAGAGCCTGTAAACCTGAGCGGCATGACGATAATAACAGTTTATCCCTGAGCAATATGACGAGCAGTATATGATTCGCTGCAGCCGGACAGTTTCTCAGGAGTGCCGGCATATACAAGTTGGCCTCCTCCGTCTCCAGCCTCAGGTCCGAGGTCGATGATCCAGTCTGCTGCACGGATGACATCCGGATTATGCTCTACGACCACTATGGTATGCCCCTTTGCAAGAAGGGCATCAAAGGACTTCAGAAGTTTCTCCACATCATAGAAATGCAGACCGGTCGTAGGTTCGTCAAAGATGAAGAGTATGCTCTGATGCTTGTTCTTTGATGAAGACTCGTTCATCGAAAGGAAATATGCCAGTTTGATTCTCTGACTCTCACCTCCGGACAATGTGCTGCTGCTCTGGCCCAGTTTGATGTATGAAAGTCCCACATCCACAAGAGGCTGCAGACGTTCTGCAATCCTGTGGGCCGTCTGGTCATCCTGCGCACCGAAGAATGCTATAGCCTCCTCTACACTCATGTTAAGGATGTCGTCTATGTTCTTCTCCTTGTACCGGACTTCCAGAATATCCGGTTTGAAACGCTTTCCTCCGCAGGATTCACACACCATAGAGACATCGGCCATGAACTGCATGCCTATCTTCACAAAGCCCTCGCCTTGACATTCAGGACACCTGCCGCCATCCATGTTGAAGGAAAAGTGAGACGGCGTGTAGCCGTTCATCCTGGCATACTGCTGATCGGACAGGAGTTTGCGGATGTCGTCATACACCTTGAGATAAGTGACCGCGTTCGAACGGGAACTTTTTCCTATCGGGTTCTGATCGACATATTCCACCTGTGTTATGCGGTCAAGGTTGCCGGAAAGGCCTCTGAATGTACCGGGTGCCGAGCCGGCATGGTTGAGATGACGGTATACTGCAGGATAAAGTATATCGCCCACCAATGATGACTTGCCGCTTCCGCTCACACCGGTAACGACAGTAAGGACGCCCAACGGGAAACGCACATTTATATCCTTCAGGTTATGCTCCATCGCCCCTTCTACGGTAATCGAATAGTCAGACTTGCGCTTTGACCTGACATAACGCTTGCGGTCACCACCGAGATACTGAAGGGTCAGAGAACGCTCCTTATCCGCATCGGAAGACGCATCGTCTATCCGCCCCTGAAAGACTATTTCTCCTCCATTCACCCCGGCCTTAGGTCCTATGTCTATCAGCAGATCTGCCGCCCGCATTATCTCTTCGTCATGCTCGACCACGACAACTGTGTTCCCTATGTCGCGCAGACGTTTCAACACATCGATAAGTCGTTCTGTATCACGTGGATGAAGGCCTATACTAGGTTCATCAAGAATATACAGGGAGCCCACAAGAGAACTTCCCAATGCAGTCACAAGATTGATTCGCTGGCTCTCTCCTCCTGAGAGGGTGTTCGAAGTACGGTTCAGAGTCAGATATGAGAGACCGACATCCTTGATATACCGCAGGCGGGACAATATTTCCTCCATTGCCTTTGACACGATGCGACGTTCCCAATCAGTTATGTCTATATTCTCGAAGAAGTCCAGGATCTGGTCTATGTTCATGCACAGGATCTCATGGATCGTCTTGCCGCCCACCTTCACATACAGAGCCTCCTTGCGCAGACGGCTCCCGCCACATTCCTGACAGACGGTCCTGCCCGAATAACGGCTCAGCATATACTTGTACTGTACCTTGTATCGGTTAGATTCCACCCACTTGAAGAATGCGTTCAGACCGATGATGGATTCCTCTTCAGTTTCGGCCGCATATCCCTTCCAAAGAAGGTCCTTGACCTCCTGCGAAAGGTTGCAGTACGGTTCGAAGATAGGGATTCCGTACCTTGCGGAGTTCCTGACGATCTGGTCCTTGAACCAGCCCATCTTATCTCCCCTCCAGCACGCTATGGCACCGTCATATATGGTCTTGCTCTTGTCCGGCACCACCAGATCTTCGCTGATACCTATGATCTGACCCAGACCTCCGCATACAGGACATGCACCGAGAGGGCTGTTGAAACTGAAAAGATATTCGTCAGGCCTGGCGAACTCCATTCCGTCCGCCTCGAACCTGTTGATGAACGGTTTCATCTCCACCTCGCCATCCGCCATCTCCTTGCGGACATACATCATCCCGTTCCCTTTCTCAAAGGCAGCATCGATGGACGAATGGAGACGGGTATGAAGGTCATCGGGATCCTCGGCACCGGAAAGTCTCAGACGGTCCACAAGAAGGTACAGTCGAGAAGGATAGTCACCGGACTGAGCCTTCTGCATCACCTCCTCGATCCTCACTGTCCTGTCTGTGAAGAATCTGGAATATCCTTCTTCCTTGAGGCTCAGCATCAGTTCCACCTTGTCAGCACGGGCTTCCCAATCAAGGTCAGCCAATATATACACTGCCGCCGACTCTCCGTCGAAGATATGTTCCATCACATCATTGGCGGTATGACACTTTACTTCCACCCCCGTCACCGGCGAATAAGTACGGCCGATGCGGGCAAATATCATTCTGAGGTAGTCATATATCTCCGTACTGGTCGCGATTGTCGACCGAGGGTTGCGGGTATTCACCTTCTGCTCTATCGCGATTGCCGGCGGAATACCCTCTATCAGTTCCACATCAGGCTTCGACATGCGGCCCAGGAACTGTCTGGCATAAGAAGAAAGGCTCTCCGCGAAACGCCTCTGGCCTTCAGCGAAAAGCGTATCAAAGGCCAGGGAAGACTTGCCCGACCCCGAAATTCCGGTGATCACCACAAACTTCCCGCGAGGAATCTCCACAGTCACATCCTTAAGATTGTTGACCTTGGCCCCATGCACTAAGATATTTCCTTCATCAGCCATCTTCACACGTCATTTTGAAACAGCGATCATATAGCAGTCGGAATCCTGCCATGCGTCCATGAAGTCGGGAATGGAAATGGTTACAGGCATCTCGCCTGAGGCTGGGTCATAGCATACGACTTCGCTCTGATCAGGATCTATCGAGAGTACCACGACACAATGATCAGGCCTAGGTCCATTATATCTGTCCTCTGCATCTTCAATCTCCGCAAGAGCAGGATCCAGTTCGCCGACATCGACTGCAGCAATGACCTGACATCCTTTCGACATCGCATCCATCATCGGCACGAAATCAGAACAGAAGGACTTATGGACATTCAGGCCATGAAGACTGCAAAGTCTGCCCACATTGAACAGAGGCATGCCTTCGGCTTCCATAAGAGACTCTTCCTCAACGACCTTCAGAAGTTCATCCATCGACTTCTTTATTCCAAAGCACTGAAGGATATAACGTTCGCAATGGACAGCACATAGTTTGTCAGGATGCTCTGCAGCCAGAGAACAAAGCGGAGACTGCCCTTCCACGGCGAACATGGACACATCTGATGCCACTGAAAAGAACTCCATGAGAGAGGCATCCGAAGCCGCTGCAGAAAGCACGGCATCAGCCTCAGGCCCTGTCACATTCCCATCCAGGAATGCAGCCAGAAGTTCATCGGTTATATTGATCTTTTCCTGCTCCATATACTTCATTCCTTGCTGCGCAGACAAGCGCATTCATAGCCCGTTTCTTTATGTTGTAGAAGTTTGCCACCGTGACATTCATCATTTCAGCAAGATCTTCAGGAGACACATCCTCGAAAAGAACCTTCTGAAGCACCCACCTGTATCGGGCATTAGTCACATCGGCAATCAAAGTCTTCACATCCAGCGTCAATGTAAGCGGAACATACGGGTCATACTGCTCGTCCCTATAAAGAGAGTCTTTAGACTCATTTTCTATTATCCGATCACGTTTCTGCTGGAAAAATCTGATGGCGACAGTCTTGATCCACTGGAATACCGAACTGCTGTAAGAGAAACTTCTCAGACGCGCGGCATCGTTTTCCATGAGATGGACATAGAGTTCGTTTATGAGTTCATCATAGTCCACATCATACGCGAAGACCCGCCCGATGATGCTGTACATCAACGGACGGCACTTCACGAAGAAAAACTTCCTGGTGATATTTTCATCGCGGGCGATCAGGCCCTCGACGATTTCCTTGTCTGTCACCTGTTATATTCAAGATTAGAGTCTTGCCTGAAGAGCGGCAGCCATCTCCTCATAACCCGGCTTGCCGAGAAGAGCGAACATGTTCTTCTTGTAAGCCTCCACACCCGGCTGGTCGAAAGGATTCACGCCGAGAACGTATCCGCTGATGCCGCATGCCTTCTCGAAGAAATAGAAGAGAGCACCGAGGTTGTACTCGTCCACACACTCGATTGAGAGACCGATCTGAGGCACTCCGCCGTCGATGTGAGCGAGTTTGGTTCCAAGTTCCGCCATTGCGTTGCAGTGCTCAACATGCTTTCCTGTGAGGAAGTTCAGCCCGTCAAGGTTCTGAGGGTCGTTCTCGATAAGCATAGAACGCTTGCTCTTCTCTACTGAAACGACTGTCTCCATGAGGGTGCGTTCACCGTCCTGAATGTACTGTCCCATTGAGTGGAGGTCTGTGGTGAAGTTCACCGATGCAGGGAAGATGCCGAGGCCGTTCTTGCCTTCTGACTCGCCGTAGAGCTGTTTCCACCACTCGCCGAGGAAGGTTAGTTTAGGATTGTAGGCCACGAGGATCTCGATCTTCTTGCCCTGTGCATAAAGGGCGTTACGCATTGCAGCATACTGTACCGCAGGGTTGCACTCGCATTTCTTTGCGCATGCCTCTTCCATAGCAAGGGCTCCCTGAAGCATTGCGTTCATATCGAAGCCTGCAAGGACGATAGGAAGGATACCCACAGGAGTAAGCACAGAGAAACGGCCGCCTACATTGTCCTCGATGACGAAGGTCTTGTAACCTTCCTGGGTAGCGAGACCCTTGAGGGCTCCGCGTGCCTTGTCTGTAACCGCTACGATACGCTCTGCCGCCTCTGCCTTTCCATATGTATCCTCAAGATATTTCTTCACGAGACGGAAGGCCACTGCAGGCTCTGTAGTGGTACCTGACTTCGAGATCACGACACATGCCGCATTCCTCTCCTGGACAAGATCCATGAGTTCGCACATGTATTCCTCAGAAAGGTTCTGTCCTGCGAAAACGATCTCAGGAGCATTGCCCTTGTTCTTCAACTGCTTTGCAAACTGGTGTGAGAGAGCCTCGATTGCGCACTTTGCACCGAGGTATGAACCTCCGATACCTATGACCACGACAAGGTCCACGTTCTTTGCAGCCCACGCATCCCTCACCGCCTCACAATCAGCGACAAGTGTGCTGTTGAGGGTTTCAGAAGGAAGATGCTTCCAGCCGAGGAAGTCGTTTCCGGCTCCGGTCTCGTTCTCGAGCACCTCAAGTGCAGCAAGAGATTTCTCCACATATTTCCTGTAATCTGCTTCATTTACAAAGGAGTTGCAGCCTCCCAGATTTACTTTTACCATATCACTTATGATTAATTAATACATTATCACTACTCCATCGCCGTTTCATAAACGGCATAACAAGGCAAAGATAATATTTTTTGCACAAACATCTGCGAAAATGCCTACATTTGTAGGAGATATATACACAAACCGTCATGAAGAAAATCACACTCACGCTCATTGCAGCGATGATGATGCTTCCGTGCCTGTCGACCGCACGTGAAAAAAGCGAAAAGTCAATAGGAATAGTAGCTCACAGAGGCTTCTGGAACTGTGAAGAGGCCGGATATGCAAAGAACTCGGTGGCCGCCCTCAGGTGCGCACAGGAAGCAGGACTATGGGGAAGCGAATTTGATGTCAACATGACTGCGGACAGCGTCCTGCTTGTCTATCATGACGGCAGTATAGAGGGGAAGAAGATAGAAAGACACCCGTACTCACAGTTCAAGGACTTCAGGATAGCAAACGGTGAGACTCTGCCGACCATCGACGACTATCTCGAACAAGGAAAGAAGTACCCGGAAACCATGCTCGTATATGAATTGAAGGGCCATTCGTCAGATGAAGTGGAAGACACCTTCGTGGACCTGAGCATAGCGAAACTTGAAGAACACGGTCTTCTCGATCCTGAGAGGGTGATGTTCATCTCGTTCAGCCTGCACATGTGCGAACGCCTGGCGGAAAGGCTTCCCGGATTTACCGTACAGTTCCTCGGCTCCAGCAAGAGTCCCGAAGAACTTGCAGAAAGAGGCATAAACGGAGTGGATTACAACCATGCCGTATACAGCATCCACAAGAAATGGTACAGGATGGCCCGCAAGCATGGCATGAGCGTGAACGCATGGACAGTGGACAACGAGAAGGACATGAAACGTATGTTCCGGATGAGAGTAGACCAATTGACCACGGACAAGCCTCTGACAGCAAGGTCGGTACTGGAAAAAATGAAGATAAAGGAAGCAAAATAGCCAGATGCTGATAGACGAGATAAGAGCCTTTCTTGAAAGACATGGATTTGAATGTTCGCGTCAGATCCGTGACGGGTTTGACGTCATATGCACACATACCGCCAACAGCAATATCGAAAAGACCATTCTTCCTCTCGAAATCCGTTCGACTTCTCCTGAAGAGGCCATAGAAGCAAGCGAAAGCGCATCAGATGCGGTGAGATTCATCCGGAGCACAGGCGGTTCCCCTATTACGATTCCCGAAGACAGATGGCGCAGACTGGGAGAAATGATGAAGCAGAGGCTTCTCGCGCATCTGGAACTCTTCGGCACCGTCTATGCCCGCAACTGCGAGATCAGACGAATAGAGAAGGCAGAAGCACAGGCCTTCCTTTCTGCAAACCATTCATACGGATATTCAGCATGCCGATACCGTTACGGGATGTTCCTCAAGCGCAATACAGGCCGGCTTTGTCCGGTAAACGGCATCGAACCGGGGACATTGGTGGCGGTGGCCACCTTCTCTAGCGCACGCAGGTGGGCAAAAGGAGATAAGGTCATAAGTTCCTATGAATGGACAAGATACGCATCCCTCCCCTTCCTTCGCATAAGCGGCGGCATGGGAAAGATGCTCCGGGCATTCATTGATGAGGTTCATCCTGATGACATCATGAGTTACGCAGACCTTGAATGGTCCGAGGGAGATGTATACAAGAGTCTGGGGTTCAAGAAAGAAGGATGCAAGGACCCGGTACTGTTCATGATCGATAACTCATGGAACCGCATCCCTGCCTCCCGTATCATTTCCAGCAAACCGGGAAAAACCACAGATGTCATTTCGGACGAATCTGGGAAACACACAGTTGTCATTCCGAGCGAAGCCGAGGAATCCAGATTCTTCCGGAATTTCGGAAGCATGAAGTTCCGCCTCAAATTGACAGATTACGAATAAAATCACTATCTTCGCGGGCAAATTATAAAACGGATATAAAACAACAATCATATGGAAGCAATTGTAAAGACAGATTTCAACTTTCCGGGACAGACAAGCCACTATGTAGGCAAGGTCCGTGACGTTTACAGCATCAACGACGAATATCTCGTCATGGTCGTTTCAGACCGCATCTCAGCATTCGACGTAGTACTTCCGAAGGGAATCCCGTTCAAGGGACAGGTACTTAACCAGATAGCAGCCAAATTCCTCGATGCCACAACAGACATCCTTCCTAACTGGAAGGTGGCGGTACCGGATCCTATGGTGACTGTCGGACACAAATGCGAGCCGTTCAAGGTGGAAATGGTGATCAGAGGCTACCTTTCAGGCCACGCATGGAGGGAGTACAAGGCAGGAAAGCGCACCATCTGCGGCGTGGAGATGCCTGAAGGAATGGTAGAGAACCAGAAGTTCCCTGAGCCTATCATCACACCGACCACAAAGGCCGCCGAGGGCCATGACGAGGACATCTCGAAGGAAGAGATCATCGCACAGGGCATTGTGAGCAGGGAAGATTACGAACAGCTCGAGGCCTACACACGCGCCATCTTCCAGAGAGGAACCGAAATCGCTGCAAAGATGGGCCTTATCCTCGTAGACACTAAATACGAGTTCGGAAAGAAGGACGGAAAGATCTACCTCATGGACGAGATCCACACACCTGATTCATCAAGATATTTTTATGCAGAAGGCTACGAGGAGCGCCTGGCTGCAGGTCAGAAGCAGAAGCAGTTGTCAAAGGAGTTCGTACGCGAATGGCTCATGGCAAACGGTTTCCAGGGTCAGGAGGGCCAGCAGGTTCCTGAGATGACGGAAGATATCGTGAACGGCATCACAGACCGTTATGTGGAACTCTATGAGAACATCACCGGCGAGAAGTTCGTCAAGGCCGAAGGCACAGACATCCTCGCCCGCATAGAGAAGAACGTGACCGACTGCCTGGCATCGCTCTAAAGCAGTCATACACAAAGCATCCGACCGGCACTTTGTACCGGTCGGATGCTTTGTGTATATCTGCTTCCCTTAATAAACAAGTTCTGCGGCATCTATCCACAACTTGGACCTGCTGCAGCCTGAGAAATAATCTCCATATCTTGATGCAGCGCAGGATATAATGATATGAGTAGGCTTCATGTCAAGATCGTGATAGTTCAATGGTATGGTATATTCAATCCATTCATCAGTTGCCACACTGACCTTTTCAGCCCCATTAAGTACATATCCGTCATGATGTATCAGCAGATTGCCATCTGCAATCGTGCTTGCATCTGTCCTGTAATCTATGAACGTCGACGCATTGGTGGTATTCACATGGACTGGGCTTGACGGACTGCCGCCATACTTCTTATAATCCCAATATCCGATAGCAAACTTGATTTCTGCAGTATCATAATCATCACCGGTAAGATTTACACCCGCAGGAGAACCCTTGATGATATCCATCTTGCCTGTCACGTACCTGCAATACAGTTTCAATGCAGTCGGACGTGACGTCCATGGGCGGCCGAAGTTAACCTTGCCGCCACTCGTTCCCACAAGACCGGCAAACTGCCCTGTAAACAGATTGCCGGCAGCAAGCATTCCGGCCATCTGACTCGTCTGCGCACGTACAGACTGATTGCCATCGACTTTTTCTTCCGTATCGATATATGTGATTACAATACCGAGGTTTGCAGATCCGTTGACTCCTTCAGATCCTTCTCCATTACCGGAGCCCCAGAACATATACGAGCCATCCTCCACTCCGCATGAAGGGTCATAGAACTTGTAATAATCCTTACCTGCCACCTTGCTAGCATACTCAAAACTTCCATTAGGAAGGATATCGGCTGATTCCGTGACAAACTCCCTGATAGCAGTGGATTCCTGCCCACAGAATGCCTGAACTTCATATACTGACTCAGGAGTCAGCCCGATGACTTCCGCAACAAAGGTTCCTCCATCTGAAGTGATCCTGTCTTCACTCACCTCCATCCATTCCGAGTCACCTTTAAGTCTGTATCTCAGACCATTATCCATTCCTGCAACACCGGAAAGAGTGACATATGCCTTATACGCCCAAGAGTTGATGCTCCTGATATCGACGTTGACATCTGATACCTGGACGAACAGAGACCAGACTTCAGTAAGGCCGAATGCCGTAACCTCGATGGTCTGTCCATTGGTGAAATCTCTCATCTGCGAAAGATGGAAGGAATAATCAGTAAGCCCTTCGGGACCAAGTTTCAGTGATGTGACAGTGATATTGGAAAGGGACACATTACTACCTACCGTAGCCACTGCACGGCAGTTGACCGGATCTATCACGCTGCTTCCCACCTGACCAGCGACTGTAAAATACCTTTCTATCTCCCTTACGGCAACCAAAGTCCACTCATAGTCATCGTACATACGGATATTGAACTTCACAGGAGACGTCAGATCATGAATGCCTACAATTGCCATTGAAGGCTCTGCTGCCTGCTGGTCTATTTCCACCGACGTGATGGAAACCGACCGCAGATCGACATCTTCACGAAGATGTATGGTCACCGTACGGTTCGCATAATCTATATCCACGCTTTCAGACCCCTCTGCCTGAAGACTCGTGATATGTGGCACCACTACCGGATATGGAATGTCATTTGAAATGCATCCCACGACTCCCAGAAGAGCAATCACATATATAATCAAATTCTTCATCCTAGAAATGTACAGTTAAGCCAAACGCAAGATTCAACACATTCAGGCTAGCCTGAGCCTTCCATGCCTGTCTTCTTCCGACAAGTTCACCGGCCTCATATCCGTTCACCCTTGAATACGACATATCCGCCAGACTGATACATGCCTGGATGGACACATTGTTCATAGGGAAATAAACGATTCCCGGAGAAAAGCCAAGATGCAACTTATGCTTGATGGAAAAAGAATCAGATCCCTCACCTGCTGAAAACTGAGTCCGGTTTCGGGTATATCCGAAGACATAGTCCCAGAATACTCCCACACGTCCCTGACCGTCAAGCCCTACATATGTACGATGAAAAAGCAGGCCGCTCATTGAAGTTGACGCAGCATCGAGGTCTTCAAGAGTCATGCTGAAATTGCCGAGCAGATCTGCTGTTGCACTGTCCACCATACCATTCACATTGGTATACTGAAACCTGGCACCGACAGCATGATTATCAGCATAGGTATAGGCCCCTTCCGGAGCAAGTCTCAGAATTGACGCGCTGGCCCCCACACCCTGCAGAAGCATCATGTAGTCGCTGTTCTCACTGGAAAAATCCGCATACATGACAGAAAGGCCACACTGCCACTCCCCTTTAGGCGCAATAAGATGGGACCTTAAGCGGCGTGTCCTGGTACTGTCCTTCGGAGCAATTTCCTCACCAAGAACAATACGGTCACCCGCCTCCTTATCTGAACGAGCAGATAGCGGTATGGCCGTCAAAGCGATAAAGCACAGAAGTGATATTATATTCTTCATGATCATCTAAGAAAATAATACGACATACCGAC
>JAFVHZ010000090.1 GCA_017474265.1 Bacteroidales bacterium
ATATCCTCCGCATAATTCTGACCGGGCGCTACCACCGCTTTGATGTACAGACCTGCAAGGGTATATGCGGGATCCTTGAGTATTTCCGGAATCTCCCCGTTATATCTTCCTTCAAGAGTCAGTTTCCTCCTGACCGGCTTGCGGTTGTTCTCCACCGGCTCTTCTGGTGCCCATTCGTATGGAGCGAAACGGTAGTCGAGATATTTCAGAGGGCGGTCGACACGGTTGGTCATTATATGAAGGGTATCGAGTCCGCTTGATGTCCCTGCATTGTCAAGAGATACGGTGTAATCCAGCGAGAAGCATATATCCTTCCAGCGTTCCGTGTCGATGGAGTCCTTTATCCTGACGACCGAGGTCGAATCCACAAGAGGCTTGAATTTCCTCGCAAGGTCCAGAAGGGTGTCAACAGGAGCCATGCCTTTTGCCACCGCCTTCCTTTTCATACGACGGTAGACCTTGCCGTCACGTGCCACAGGAACATGGCGGGACAGCACCTCGCCCGTCTCTACGTCGGTCATGATCCGTTCCACTATGATACGGCAGTTCTTTCTGTCCTCTCCGCGGTTAGGGAAATGGTAATTGAAGTCCAGTCCCATCTTCACCCCTGAAGGGGCGACAGTCCTTGACCTGACGTGATCGGCCGAATATGCTGAAAGGTCTATGGTGAATGCCGGTTTCTCTTCCTTCTTTCCAAGACTGACACTGTTGCGCCCACGTATCTCTTCAATGACGATCTTCCTGGTATCCTTGAAATAAAACACAAGAGCACCGCTGCTCAGGACCGGGAGCATATATCTTCCGGACACGTCTGTAGTAGTCTCCACCACATCACCCTTCACCTTTACGGTCAACGGATTGCGCGACTGCATAAGAGCATCCCTTCCCTTCCGGGCATCCTCTAGCGAGTCGAAGCCGTACACCATTACCTTCTGCACAGGCTGATTGGTCAGGGTGTCTATGACATAGCCGAATACCGGGCGGTAGATGCTTTCCGGAGAAAAGGCCTTGCGGCTCTGTGCATTGGACGGATTGACGGTGACAAGTAGCACCAGAAGCGTTATGATGGCTGACAGTCTTTTCATAAATATAGGTTTCAGATCAAAAAGCGGTCAAAGGTACTGATTATTTCACTATATTTGCAGATTGGAGTGAAAATTCATAAACAATGAGAGATTTATATATTACAAATTCGCTTTCGAGAAAGAAAGAAATCTTCAAGCCTATCAACGAGGGACATGTCGGCCTTTATGTCTGCGGTCCTACCGTATATGGAGACGCGCACCTCGGCCATGCCAGACCCGGCGTGACATATGACGTGTTCGTCAAACTCCTCCACCATCTCGGCTACAAGGTAAGATATGTCCGTAACATCACCGATGTCGGACATCTTGAGCATGATGCGGACGAAGGAGAGGACAAGATCGCAAAGAAGGCACGTCTCGAGCAACTGGAGCCTATGGAGGTCGTTCAGAGATGTACCCTGGCATATCATGAGGCGATGAGGATGCTCAATGTGGCACCTCCTTCAATCGAGCCACGCGCTTCCGGACACATCATCGAGCAGATCGACCTCGTCAAGAAGATCATCGAGGCAGGATATGCATACGAAAGCAACGGTTCGATATATTTCGACGTCCTCAAATATGACAAGGACCACAAATACGGCGTGCTTTCAGGACGCACTCTGGATGAGGTCAAGGAAGGCACACGCGACCTTGACGGACAGCAGGACAAGAGGGCTTCATACGATTTCGCCCTCTGGAAGAAGGCGTCACCGGAGCATATCATGCGCTGGCCTTCACCATGGAGCGACGGCTTCCCTGGCTGGCATCTCGAGTGCTCTGCAATGAGCGAGAAGTATCTCGGCAAGGAGTTCGACATCCACGGAGGCGGAATGGACCTTCTCTTCCCGCATCACGAGTGCGAGATCGCGCAGAACACAGCGTCACGCGGCACCAGTGGAGTGAAGTACTGGATGCACAACAACATGATCACCATCGAGGGCAAGAAGATGGGCAAGTCACTGGGCAACTTCATCACTCTTCCTGAACTATTCGCAGGAAGACATGCGAAACTGGAGCAGGCATACTCACCTATGACCGTCAGGTTCTTCATCCTTCAGGCCCACTACCGCGGAACCCTTGATTTCAGCAATGAGGCGCTCCAGGCAGCCGAGAAGGGACTGAAGAGGATCCTTCAGGCATACAAGGACCTGCAGGCACTTGCTTCTGCAGCAGGAGTCAAGACTGCACCTGCACTGGCCTACGGAGAATTCGTTTCTGCCGTCGCACCGGAGACCGTCACAACTTCCAATGCTGAAGTGCGTGAACTTGTAGAAAAGGTCTATGAGGCTCTGTGTGACGACCTCAACACACCTATCGCACTGTCACACATCTTTGATGCAGTCCGCATAATCAACACTGCAAAGGACAGGAAGATGACTCTTGACGCATCCGATTACAAGGCCCTTGTGGACCTCTTCGACAACATAGTGTTCGGAGTCCTCGGCCTGCGCGATGACGAGAACGAAGGCGGAAAGGCAATGCAGACCATCGACGGACTCATGCAGATGGTCCTCGAGCAGCGCAAGGCGGCGAAGGCGGCAAAGGACTGGGCTACCAGCGACCGCATCCGTGACGACCTCAAGGCTCTCGGCATCCAGATCAAGGACACCAAGGAAGGAACCGAATGGACTTTGGAATAATATGAAATTCATTTCATGGAATGTGAACGGCCTGAGGGCTGTGTGCGGAAAAGGCTTTGCCGATATATTTGAAGAGACTGACGCCGACTTCTTCTGTCTGCAGGAGACAAAGATGCAGGCAGGGCAACTTGACCTCGAGTTTCTCGGATACAGGTCATATTGGAATTATGCTGACAAGAAGGGATATTCCGGAACTGCTGTCTATACCAGGCATGAGCCTCTGAACGTGACCTATGGCATAGGGATAGACGAACATGACCATGAGGGTCGTGTCATAACTCTTGAGATGGAAGACTTCTACCTCGTATGCGTATACACTCCGAATTCACAGGACGAACTCAAGCGCCTTGATTATAGGATGAGATGGGAGGATGACTTCAGGACATACCTATGCGGTCTTGCCTCGAAGAAGGATGATAATGGTAAAGCCAAAGGGGTCATCGTCTGCGGAGACCTCAATGTGGCCCATCAGGAGATAGACCTCAAGAATCCCAAGAGCAACAGGCGCAATGCGGGATTTACCGATGAAGAACGCGGGAAGTTCACGGAACTGCTCGAATCAGGATTCATAGATACCTTCCGTTATTTCTATCCGGATGCCACAGACATCTATTCTTGGTGGTCATACCGTTTCCAGGCCAGACAGAAGAATGCGGGATGGCGTATCGATTATTTCGTGGTGTCGGATAATCTCCGTGACAGAATAAAGGATGCCAGAATACATACGGACATATTCGGCTCGGACCACTGCCCGGTGGAACTCATCATGGATTAAGAAAAAAGTTGCTCTTTGCGAGCAACTTTTTTCTTAGTCTATCCTTTCAATCTTCAACTGCTGTATCTTGAAGTCCGTATCCATGCAGTTGACGAAGATGGTCACCATGAACATCTCTCCTCCAGCATTCAGTGTTCCTAGGGCATATTTCATGTTGGAGCGCCCTGCCTTGTGGGTTATCTCAAAGGACCTCGGCGTGTAGGACCTGAAGAATGTCTTCATTATCTGACGGGCCTGATTGCGGCTGGAGTCGTTGGAAGTGGAGAATATCGTGACTTCCAGATTGTCCGAGAACCATGCGGACAGTTTCTCTGCATCTCCGGTAGCCAGATACTTGGCTATAGGATTGAACACGTCGTAACTTCTGTCCTGCGCAGACATGTCCACACAAGAAAATGCAGCGATTGCTGCTGCCAATACGCCTATGATGCTTTTACCCATAATCTGATCTTGAATCGGATGCAAAGATACTGCAAATTTCGAGCCGAGCAAAAAAGAAGGTGCAGTACGGAAATTTATGTATATTTGTACGATTATTGCAGTATAACAAGATGAAGATCACATTGCTTACTGTCGGGAAGACGGACAAGGACTGGGTGAAGCAGGGTATGGACATCTATATGTCGCGCCTCAAGCATTACATCCCGTTTTCTGTCGTGGAGATTCCCGAGTTGAAAAATGTCTCGTCATTGACCAAGGACCAGATCAAGGCACGCGAAGGGGAACTGATACTTAAAAGCATCCGCCACCAGATCAAGGCACGCGAAGGGGAACTGATACTTAAAAGCATCCGCCCGACGGACGACCTCA
>JAFVHZ010000091.1 GCA_017474265.1 Bacteroidales bacterium
CCTATCTGGCCTCAGGGTCTCGAGCGTCCTGCTGAAGAGGTTGCGGTTCCGTCTACTCTCAACTGGGAGGCTTTCATCGGTCCTGCTCCAATGCGTCCGTACAACCCTATCTACACTCCATGGAATTTCCGCGGATGGTGGGATTTCGGTACAGGAGCCCTTGGTGACATGGCCTGCCATATCCTCCACTGCGTCCACAAGGGACTGAAACTTACATATCCTACAAGGGTTCAGGGTACTTCGACCCTTCTCCTTAATGAGTCCTGCCCTAACGCACAGAAGATCAAGTTCGTCTTCCCTGCACGTGACAACATGCCTAAGGTGGCTATGCCTGAAGTGGAGGTTCACTGGTATGACGGCGGTCTCATGCCTGAGAGGCCTGCAGGACTTCCTGCCGGCGTCAATCTCAATATCGACGGCGGTGGCGTGATCTTCTACGGATCCAAGGATACCATGATCGTAGGCTGCTACGGAAACAGGCCTTACCTCGTGTCAGGACGTGTGCCTAACGCTCCTAAGGTGCTCAGGGAAGTGCCTCTCGGACATATTCAGGACTGGGTACGTGCATGTAAGGAGGACCCTTCAGTACGTGTGCCTTCAGAGTCTGACTTCAGCCAGGCAGGACCTTTCAACGAGATGGTCGTGATGGGAGTGCTTGCAGTACGTCTCCAGAGCCTCAATATGGAACTCGAGTGGGATGGCGAGAACATGGAGTTCACGAACATTCCTGAGGATGCAACCATCCGCACAGTGATCCATGACGGATTCACCATCAAGGACGGTCACCCTACGTTCAACAAGACCTATACAGAGCCTGTGAATGCCCGCGCATTTGCGAAGGAACTCATCCGCCATACATATCAGAACGGATACTCTCTCCCTGAGATGCCTGAATAATTAATGACAAAAGAAACTTTATAATCATGAAAAAGATCATTTTTGGAGCGGCTGCTCTTATGCTTATGACAGCGTGTGGTAACAATCAGGAGACACTTGTGATCGGTGATCCTGTTTATGTAGGAGAAACTACTATGGTTGAGGTAAATGAACCTTCAACCCCTAACTGCCCGGCTTATGTGGTTGTTAACAACCCTGAGGTGGACCTTTCTGCCTTCCCGGTTGACAAGGACGGATTCCATGTCCTTTTCAACGGAAATGAGAAGATGCAGGGATGGAGAGGTTATGGAAAGGACCATATCCCTTCAAGATGGGTAGTTGAGGATGGAGCCATCAAGTTCAACGGTACAGGAATGGGTGAGGGCCAGACCGCAGAAGGTGGTGACCTCATGTTTGCCCATCAGTTCCAGAACTTCATTCTCGAACTCGAGTGGAAGGCTTCAAAGGGAGGAAACTCCGGTATCTTCTACCTTGCAAAGGAAGTTGCTACAAAGAACGAGGACGGCTCGCTCAGATATGAGCCTATCTATATTTCTGCTCCTGAGTATCAGGTGCTTGATAATGCAAATCATCCCGATTCATTCCTTGGAACAGACGGAAACCGCAAGTCTGCTTCCCTCTATGACATGATTCCTGCAAAGCCGCAGAACCAGAATCCTTACGGTGAGTGGAACAAGGCCAGGATTATGGTATACAAGGGTACTGTTGTTCACGGACAGAACGATGCAAACGTAGTCGAGTATCATTTGTGGACTCCACAGTGGACAGACATGCTCCAGGCAAGCAAGTTCAGTGCAGAGGCATGGCCTATAGGCTTCGAACTCCTGAACAATTGCGGCGGTGCTGAGCGTAAGGGTTACATCGGTATCCAGGATCATGGCGACGATGTGTGGTATCGCAATATCCGTATCAAGGTGATGGAGTAACCTGTCATGAAAAGGATATTCATATTGATGATTGCAGTCTGCGGAATGGTTTCCGCAGGCTGCTGTCAGAATACAGAAGATGCTATGAAAAAGGAAATGGCTGTCCAACTGTATTCGGTGCGTGACCTGATCGGTAATGCAGACCTTTATGCGCAGAATCATGTTGAAGTGCTGAAGGCAATTGCTGATATGGGATATACTGCTGTCGAGGCGGCAAGTTATGCTGACGGACTTCTTTATGGAGTGACTCCTGAACAGTTCAAGGCCGATGTCGAGGCTGCAGGAATGAAGGTACTTTCTTCGCATACGTCCAAGGGACTGTCACAGGCCGAACTTGAGTCCGGCGATTTCTCGGAGAGCCTCAAATGGTGGGATCAGGCCATCGCCGCTCACAAGGCTGCAGGAATGAAGTACATCGTATGTCCTTATATGTCTGTTCCTGAAACATTGAAGGACCTCAAGACATATTGTGAATATTATAATGAAATCGGACGCAGATGCAAGGCTGCGGGCATGTCATTCGGATATCACAATCATTCGCATGAGTTCCAGAAGGTTGAAGATCAGGTCATGATGGAATACATGCTTGAGAATACCGATCCTGAACTCGTGTTTTTCCAGATGGATGTGTATTGGGCTGTATATGGACATGCCAGTCCTGTAGAGTATTTCAACAAATATCCTGGCAGATGCAAGGTCCTCCATATCAAGGACGCAAAGGAAATCGGACAGAGCGGAATGGTCGGCTTCGACGCCATCTTCAATAGCGCAGAGATTGCAGGCGTGAAGGATTTCATCGTCGAGGTGGAAGGCTGCCGTCACGAGCAGGCTCTCCCTGGTCTCAAGGTCAGCGCAGACTACCTCCTCTCCGCTCCTTTCGTAAAGCCGGCGTATAACTAGCCTGTACATAAATAAAATCAGACGGACGAGGCTCGCTCCGCAGAAGCATAGGGAAATGCTTCGCTCGACCTCGTCCGTCTGATTTTATTTATATCTGCTGTTACTCCCACTCGATGGTTGCCGAAGGCTTAGGAGAGAGGTCGTAGCATACGCGGTTCACATTCGGAACCTCTGCGAGGATACGGTCAGTGATCTTCATGAGGATCGGCCAGTCGATCTGCTCGATGCTTGCAGTCATCGCATCGATGGTGTTGACTGCGCGGATGATTACAGGCCAGTCGTAAGAACGTGCGTTGTTGCGTACGCCGACAGACTTGAAGTCAGGCACTACAGTGAAGTACTGCCATACCTTCTTGTCCAGACCTGCCTTTGCGAATTCTTCACGGAGGATTGCATCAGCCTCACGGAGAGAATGGAGACGGTCGCGTGTGATCGCTCCGAGACATCTTACTCCGAGACCAGGTCCCGGGAACGGCTGACGGTATACCATTTCATAAGGGAGGCCGAGTTCAACTCCGCATGCGCGTACCTCATCCTTGAAAAGTTGCTTCAGAGGCTCTACGAGTTCAAACTGGAGGTCTTCAGGGAGACCGCCTACATTGTGGTGCGACTTCACCATCTTGGCTGTCTTTGTACCGCTCTCCACGATGTCAGGATAGATAGTGCCCTGTCCGAGGAAGTCGATGCCGTCAAGTTTGCGTGCCTCTTCTTCGAATACGCGGATAAATTCTCCTCCGATGATCTTTCTCTTTGCTTCAGGGTCTGCTACACCTTCGAGAAGACCGAGGAAACGGTCTGTTGCATCTACATATATGAGATTTGCGCAAAGTTGGTTGCGGAACACTTCCACAACATTCTCAGACTCTCCCTTGCGCATGAGGCCGTGATTTACATGCACACATACGAGGTTGTCTCCGATTGCCTTGAGAAGAAGTGCAGCTACTACAGAACTGTCCACACCTCCGGAAAGTGCGAGGAGGACCTTGCGGTCTCCGACCTGCTTGCGGACAAGTTCCACCTGATCTGCAACGAAGTTCTTCATGTTCCAGTTTGCCTCAGCCTTGCATGTGTCGAATACGAAATCTTTCAGCGCCTCTTTGATAGCCTCTTCGTCATTCTTGAATTCAGGAAGTTTCACCTCGCAGAGAGCCTTGTCATGGCCGGCGGCGATGACCGGAAAGCCTGCTTCATAGATTTCAGGAAGAACATCGATCGCAACTCCATCGATGACATTGTTTGGCCCTCCGTTAATGACTATACCTTTTACGTTTGGAAGAGCCTTGAGTTCCGACGCAGTGATGTCATGCGGATAGATCTCGCTGTACACGCCCAATGCGCGTATAGCCCTTGCTACCACGGTGTTTTCGTGGCTGCCGAGATCGAGGATTACGATCATGTCTTGTTTCATAATTTGTAAAGTTTAATTGTTTTTCTAACCAAGGCGCAAAAATATAAAAAGATTGGAAAATATTTTATAAAAATATCTAATTTTGCAAATCTTTTTCGACCGGACTTGCCGGCCGTGAGGCAATATGCCGTCAAATGATTAATTATTAGATTATTATGCAGGATATCAGAAATATCGCGATCATCGCACACGTCGACCACGGAAAGACTACTCTCGTCGACAGGATGATCTATCAGGCGCGACAGCAGCGTGAGCAGGAAAAGTTGGGAGAACTGATCCTCGACAACAACGACCTCGAAAGGGAAAGAGGTATCACCATCCTTGCAAAGAACGTGTCAGTTATATATAAGGGGGTGAAGATCAATGTCATCGACACTCCGGGTCATAGTGACTTCGGTGGAGAAGTCGAGCGTGTGCTCAATATGGCCGACGGAGTCATCCTCCTCGTGGATGCATTTGAAGGATGCATGCCTCAGACAAGATTCGTCCTTCAGAAGGCTATCGAGATGGGCAAGAAGCCGGTTCTTGTAATAAACAAGGTCGACAAGTTGAACTGCCGTCCTGATGAGGTCCAGGAAGAGGTCTTTGACCTTATGTTCTCCCTCGGTGCCACAGAAGACCAACTTGATTTCAGGACAGTATACGGCAGCGCCAAGCAGGGCTGGATGTCGTATGACTGGAAAGACCAGACAAACGATATCACTGCACTCCTCGACACCATACTCGAGGTGGTGCCCGCTCCTGAATATATCGAAGGAACCCCTCAGATGCTGATATCTTCTCTGGAATATTCTCCTTATGTAGGCCGTATTGCTGTCGGCCGTGTCACAAGAGGAACCCTTCATGCCGGAATGAATATCACCCTCTGTAAGAGATATGACATACAGCAGAAGCAGAAGATAAAGGAACTCATGGTGTTTGACGGACTTGGTAAGGCCAAGACAGATGAGGTACAGTGCGGAGACATATGTGCTATCGTCGGACTTGACGGTTTCGAAATCGGAGATACCGTAGCGGATTTCGAGAATCCGGAGGCACTTCCACCTATCGAAGTGGACGAACCTACGATGAGCATGCTCTTCTGCATCAACAATTCACCGTTCTTCGGCAGGGAAGGAAAATTCGTGACCTCAAGACACCTTAAGGAACGCCTTGACAAGGAACTTGAAAAGAACCTCGCCCTTCGTGTGAAGCCGGGCCCTAATGCCGATTCGTTCATCGTCTACGGCCGTGGAGTCCTTCATCTTTCCGTCCTCATCGAGACCATGCGTCGTGAAGGATTCGAACTTCAGGTAGGACAGCCGAAGGTGCTCGACAAGATGATCGGAGGCCAGCGCTGCGAACCTATCGAGAACCTTACCATCGACCTTCCTGAAGAATTTGTCGGAAGGGCTATAGAAATGGTTACCCGCAGGAAGGGCGCCCTCATCCAGATGGAAGGAAGGGGAGACAGGACCCATCTTGAATTCGACATACCTTCGCGCGGACTCATGGGACTCAGAAGCAACCTCCTTACTGCGACCCAAGGTGAGGCCGTCGTGGCTCACCGCCTCAAGGGATATGAACCGTACAAGGGTGATATAGAGCGTCGTACGAATGGATCTCTCGTGTCTCTCGAGACCGGACTCTCCGTTGCATACTCTATGGACAAACTTCAGGACAGAGGCCGTTTCTTCATTGAACCAGGAGTCGAAGTCTATGAAGGACAGGTCGTCGGAGAACATACCCGTGACAGAGATCTCACCATCAATATCTGCAAGACCAAGAAACTCACGAACATGCGTGCGTCTGGAAGCGACGATAAGGTGATGCTTCCTCCACCGATTGTATTCTCTCTTGAAGAGGCTCTTGAGTACATACAGGAGGATGAACTCGTTGAGGTTACTCCTAAATCCATGAGACTTAGGAAAATAATTCTGAATGAACTTGAGAGAAAGAGAAAAAATTCAGATATAAATTGCTAATGATAAAAGTTTTTGTTACCTTTGCGGGCTCAAATCTATTTATGGGTCGGAATGAGTAACGGATTTATCATACCTTTAAATGGATTGGCGACCGGAAAGACAGAGTATGACTGGAAGGTCGGCAAGGAGTTCTTCGAAAGTTTTGAAAACTCGGAAATGCTTGATGCTGAGTTGGATGCAAGGGTGCAGGTGGAAAAGTCCGGCAGATATGTCGGAGTCGACTGTCATGTGGAAGGAAAGGTTGTAGTAGAGTGCGACAGATGTCTTCAGGACCTGGATATGCCGATAGATGTTGATATAATGCTCAGTGTGAAGTTTGGCGACGAAGATTCGTCGGATGAGCGTCAGGAGGGGGAAAGAGAGGTCGTTTTCGTTCCGGATACGGAGGCGGAACTCGATCTGAGCCAGATAATCTATGATTATGTGTGTCTCGATCTGCCGATGCAGCGCGTCCATGAGGACGGTGAATGTGACCCTGAGGCGATGAAGCATCTTTCCGGAGGTTTCCCTGACAGGCAGGAAGAGGAAAACAATCCTTTTGCTGCGTTGAAGAACATGTTTTGATTATTAATAATTAAAAAAAATATTTAGAAATGGCACATCCAAAACACAAAGTCTCTAAGCAGAGACGTGACAAAAGAAGAACACACGACGTGGCTGTAGTTCCTACGCTCGGTACATGTTCAAACTGTGGTGCTACTATCATGTATCACCGTGTATGCCCAGAGTGCGGCTATTACAGAGGTCGTCAGATCATCGAGAAGAAGGCTGAGTAATCAGTTTCTCGCAATGGCCCTGTAGTTCAACGGATAGAATGGAAGTTTCCTAAACTTTAGATAGCAGTTCGATTCTGCTCGGGGCTAC
>JAFVHZ010000092.1 GCA_017474265.1 Bacteroidales bacterium
CCTTGAGGTCGAGAAGTGCCCTTGGCTCAGGTTCACCCGGCTTCTTCGATGCGATGATCTCCTTCACTTCGTCGAAACGGTCGCCGAATCCGAGTTCGCGAGCGGCGTCCATATGCTGGAGCACTACGTCATCGTGTACTGCGACGTTACCTGATGTCTCATAGGCCACATGCACGTCATGTCCCTGCTCGGCAAGACGGATGAATGTACCTCCCATTGAGATCACGTCATCGTCAGGATGCGGAGAGAAGATGACCACTTTCTTAGGGAACGGTGATGAAGGCACCGGCCTTGTGCTGTCATCCGCATTAGGCTTTCCTCCCGGCCATCCTGTGATGGTATGCTGAAGGTCATTGAAAATCTTTATGTTGATCTGGTCATATGGTCCATGCTGCTCGAGAAGTTCACCAAGTCCATTGCTCAGATAATCCTTCTGCGTAAGTTTGAGGATAGGCTTGCCTACCTGCTCACAGAGCCATACCACTGCTTTTCTGATGAACTTTGGAGTCCATTCGCAAGGTCCTACCAGCCATGGAGCGACATTTCTTGTAAGGAGGGACGCAGAATTATCGTCCACATAGAAAGATATGTTGTCATGTTTCTGAAGAAGCGATGCCGGACATGTAGGATCCATCTTGTCTTCCGCCACTCTCTTCACGACTTCAGCCTTGTCCTCTCCCCATGCGATGAGATGAATCTTCTTTGCACTCATCATTGTGGAGATACCCATGGCGATCGCTGAATTTGGCGTATCATTCACGTTTCCGGCGAAATTCTTCGCCTGTCTCTTACGAGACCCGTATGGCAGAAGCACAGTCCTTGTACGGCTTTGCTCGGAAGCGCCGGCCTCGTTGAAGCCTACCTGACCTTTCTCACCCATTCCCATGATCAGAAGGTCGAGATTGCGGGCCTGAGCATCATAACGGGCACAGAAATCTGTAACGTATGCACTGTCGCGGACTTCAGACAACTTAGGGACATGAACATTTTCCGGCTTTACGTCGATATGGGCCACAAGGTCTTCATAAAGTCTGCGGTTTCTGCTGTAATGGTCGGCAGGTGCCGGATAATACTCGTCAATACTGAAAATCTGGACATTTCTGAACGACACTTCCTTTGCCTCATATCGTCTCACCAGAGACTTGTAAAGCGCAACCGGTGAAGAACCTGTAGTGAGACCGAGTCTGTAGACGCCGTTGTTGGCGTTGATAGCCTCTACAATCTTTTCAGCGAGACGCTCACTTGCCGCTTCTTCGTCTTCAAAGATGTGGGCAGGAATCCTTTCGTAAGTGTGCTTTATACCATTGGGAAGACCGGCCTCGATCAGACCGCCGTCTTTTGGTAATGAGAACTTCTTCATTGCTATTGGTTATTTTAAAATACAACAAACAAAGTTATGCATAAAATTTCTTTTAAACAATAACTTTGTCTGTGTATACAATTGCAATATGTAAGAAGGAACTACAGTGTCACACCGGATTTGAATATCGCTATTTCACTATATCCTGACTTCTCATTATTGACCTGTTCGCCTGATGCCGCAGCAAGGACAAAGTCGATGAATGCCTTGTCAACTTCCTCCGCAGGGCGCCCGTCCACAATCTCTCCGGCATTGAAATCTATCCACTTCGGCTTGTTGGCTGCAAGCACACTGTTAGTCGAAATCTTTGCCGTAGGTACAAAGGTCCCGAACGGCGTGCCACGGCCTGTAGTGAATAGCACTATCTGGCATCCGGCTGCAGCAAGAGCAGTGGAAGCCACCAGGTCATTGCCCGGAGCACTTAGAAGATTCAGCCCTTTCGTCTTGAGTCTGTCACCATAAAGCAGGACATCACGGACTATCGAGTTTCCGGACTTCTGTGTACATCCGAGAGATTTTTCTTCAAGGGTCGATATTCCACCCGCCTTGTTGCCGGGAGAAGGGTTCTCATAGACAGGCTGATCATTCTTCATGAAATAAGCCTTGAAATCATTTATCAGGTGTACCGTCTTGTCGAAGGTGGCCTCATCCTGACAACGTGACATGAGAATGGTCTCGGCGCCGAACATTTCCGGAACCTCTGTAAGGACGGTCGTTCCTCCCTGAGCCACGATCCAGTCCGAGAACCTGCCGAGGAGAGGATTTGCCGTAATGCCAGAGAATCCGTCAGAACCGCCACATTTCAAACCCACCTTGAGTTCGCTTACAGGAACATCCTCGCGTCTGTCATTCTTTGCCACTTCGGCAATCTCACGCAAGAGGTTCAGTCCGTATTCCACCTCGTCTCCTGCAATCTTCTGAGACTCCATGAACTTGATGCGGCTTTCATCAACAGGTCCTACAAGTTCGCGGAAGGCCCCGAGTTGGTTGTTTTCACATCCGAGGGCGACCACGAGCACTCCTGCCGCATTCGGATGATGCACCATGTCGGCAAGGATCTTTCTGGTGTTTTCATGGTCACCGCCCAACTGCGAGCATCCGTAGTTATGAGGAAATGCAATGACCTTCTCCACTCCCGGATAGGCATCCAGTTCCTTTTCGAACTGCTTCATGATGTTCTGAGCCACTCCGTTCACGCAACCTACAGTAGGGATGATCCAGAGTTCATTGCGGATTCCGGCACGGCCGTCTGCCCTGCGGTAACCTTTGAAGGTCGCCTTCACCGGAGCGGGCGCCGTTTCTGTCAGGTCCGGAAGGTATGTATACTCCAGAAGTCCTTCAAGATTGGTCTTGAGATTGGTATGGTCCACCAGACCGCCCTGAGGGACGGCATTAAGAAGATGTCCTATCGGGAAGCCGTACTTTACGACATCCTCCCCCTCGGAAAGATCCTTCAAGGCCATCTTATGGCCGGCCGGAATCCTTACCAGTGAGGATATCTGTACACCATCGATGTCGAAGCAGGTTCCTGCCTCGACATCATGTATCGCCACCGCCACATTGTCGGCGGCATTTATCTTTATGAATTCAGCCATAGCATTATATTACCATTCTTACCGCAGCACGCATACCGTCTTTCTGAATGACATCCAGATAAGAAGCAAGGAGGTCTGTAAGTCCCGGAACAGCGTTAAGGTCCTCGCCCCAGATCATATCACTTGCAAGAACGCCTTCCGCGACAGTGCGCACACATCCTGTTGACCAAAGTTCCTTGAGAAGAGCCATGATGGCCGCATCGTCGTTAGGGACGAGCTCCACATCTCCCCTCTTTCCACCTTTATAATATGTGATGATGCCGGCAAGACCGAGAACGAGGCCTTTAGGAAGTTCTCCCTTTCTTTCAAGATAAGTCTTGAGGCCAGGAAGGTCGCGTGTCTTGTATTTAGGGAAGGAGTTGAGCATGATGCTTGTCACGAAATGCTTCACATAAGGATTGACAAAGCGCTCCACCACTGAATCAGCAAAAGCCTCAAGTTCAGGCTTAGGCAGATTGAGGGTCTCCAGAAGTTCGCCATACATCACCTTGCGAACGAACTTGCCTACTTCAGGATCTTCTACACACTCCTTGACAGTATCAAGTCCCGAAAGATAACCTACAGGGGACAGTACTGTATGAGGGCCGTTCAGAAGAGTCACTTTTCTTTCATGATAAGGCGCCTCGCTAGGTACGAAAAGTACGTTCAGACCAGCCTTGTCCGCAGGGAATTCCTTTGCAACTGACTCCGGTGCCTCGATAACCCAGAGGTGGAAGATCTCACCCTTCACCACAAGGTTGTCCTTATAGCCGATGCGCTCATGGATCTGGTCGATGGTATCCTTCGGATAGCCTGGAACGATACGGTCAACGAGGGTACAGTACACACCGCATGCCTGCTCGAACCATGTCTTGAACCCTTGATGAAGGTGTTATGGAGGATTCCATAGGAGATATAAAGGTTTTCTTTGATAATCTTGATGATACATTTGTAAAATCAGAAGAAGATGGAGGTGTATTTACAATACCCTCAAAATCAAGCCTTAATATTCCTGTAGCACTTACGGCAGAACAGTATTATACCTATTATCTGCTTTCAGATACAGCCAGA
>JAFVHZ010000093.1 GCA_017474265.1 Bacteroidales bacterium
GAATAACGGTAAGGTTGCCAGTCAGAAATCATCAAGGACCACATTCCTGCAGGACAACCCGGATGTCCTGACAGAAAGTTCATACAATGCAGACGGAAGCCAGAACGTCGTCTCAGGTTCATTGGAAATAAAGGCAAAGGAGAATGAGAAATACTACCTGTACATACGGCCGAGCGTCAGTTTCACCACTGAATCAGTCAATTCGTCAAACAACTCGTCCACAAGTTCAGAAAGCATTCAGATGAACTCCTCAGAATCCGCCACATCAGCGTCTTCAGGCAGGATAAACACCGACGGAGGCATATACGCAGGCCTTAAGGAATTGGGAAAGAAGAACAGGAGCGTGACCGTTGGCATAGAATACGGCTTCTACAACACAGACAAAAACTCGCATGAAGTCTCGCTTGTCGACGCAGCAGGATTGCTGACCTCAAAAGACCTTTTCTACAATACAGGAATCAGGAATTTCTCTGGAGGACTGAGACTCAATTACAGCGAGCCGCTGAGCAAGAGGTGGACAGCGGCGGCAACGGTTCTGAGCAGAGCCTTCAGGAACACAGACATCAGGAACGCCACCAATCCTGACGGCACGCACAATGAATACTACTCATCATCTACGGACAACCTGTACCTGAGCGAACGTGGCGCCATGACCGTACAGTACAGCAATGACACGAGTACTGTCCAGTTCGGAGTCAGAGTGGAGACTGTCCAGAACGAGATAAAGGCAAAGTCAATGGGAGTGGAGACCATCACCGGAAAGGGAGAATGGCTTACCAACTGGGCGCCTTTCCTGAGTTACGAATACGAGAAAGGTACTAACATGATACAGGCAGGATACTACGGACAGTCAGGCCAGCCGTCAGCATCAGCGATCACACCAGCCCTGAACATCTCCAATCCGGTGCAGATAACGGCAGGAAACATCTACCTGAAACCTGAATACACACACGGATTCTATGCATCATTCAACAACAGCAACAGAGAGACGTTCTCGTTCATCAACCTGTATATGGGAGGCAACATGAGCACAAGGAGCACTGTCTATGCAAGTTGGATGGATGATGCCGGCGTCCGATATGCCATACCAGTGAATTCACAGAAGCCTCAGTCCAGTGCATACACATATCTGAGTTACAACAGACCTCTGGGCAGGGACAGGAAATTCACCTTTACGGCATACGGAACCTTCTCATTCACAGGAAGTCACAGTTATCAGGCAAAAGGACGTCTGGAAGGTCTTGACATACAAAATTTTGACTACAACGACTTCATGAAAGGTTTCTGGGGGAACGCTGACGGAGACATATTCTACAGTGGGGCAAGCGGATTCGGAGAGAGCAGGACAAACACATACAACTGGGGCATGAACCTGCAGTTGAAGTACAGCATAGACAAGTTTGATGCGACCTTGGCTGCCAATACATACAACAGGATTTCAAGATATTCCCTGGATCCGACTGCGGACATGAACACCTGGGACAGTTACATCAGGGGTAACGTCCTGTATCAGCCCGGCAAGGGATGGGAGATCGGAAGTGACCTCACATACAGGTTCTACAACGGATACACCAACGGATTCGGAATTCCGGAATGGCAGTGGAACGCGAGCGTAAGCAAAAGCATCAAGGCTGTCACCATCGGTCTGAAGGTGGCCGACATCCTCAACCAGACGAGAAGTCTCCAGAGGACCGTATCTGCTGAATACATGGAGGATGTTTACAGCAATGTCCTGGGACGTTTCTTCATCTTGAGCGTATCATTCAATTTCGGAAAGATGAATGCGAAGAAGAACAGGAACATCGAAGGCGCAATGTGGAATATGCTCTAGTGAAATATATTTCTTATCTTCGCGGTCTGAAAAACATTCAAGGAAGTGGCAAGTTATCTGCAGATCGAGAACATATCGAAGAGTTACGGACCGAAGGTCCTTTTTGAAAAGATAGGATTCAACATCAATGAGGGAGACAAGATAGCCCTCATTGCCCCTAACGGCACCGGCAAGACATCCCTGATGAGGATTCTGGCTGGAAAGGACAAGTCTGATTCCGGTGGAAAGATAATGTTCCTGAAAGACATCAAGATAGCGTTTCTGGAGCAGGAATATGACTTCGACCCGGAAAAGACAATATTCGATCAGATCATGTATTCCAGTGCGGAATTCACCAAAGACCTCGATCAGGAGCACCTTTGGGAATACGAGCGTCGCGTGGTGAAGTTCCTCACCAACTTCAAC
>JAFVHZ010000094.1 GCA_017474265.1 Bacteroidales bacterium
CACTCCCATGGCATATGCCGAGTTGATTGTGCAGGCGTTGAAAGACTGCTCCGGAGTCAGACGCATCCTGATACATCCCAGAGCCATCACGAACCTCATGTTTCCGCTCGGGCTCGATCCCGGGTTGTAATCAGATGCGAGGGCTACCGGCAGGCCAGCCTCGATGTAGTCCTTTGCCCTGCCGTACGGGAGCCCGAGGAAGAATGAGCAGCCGGGCAGCATGGTCGGCATGGTCACGCTTCCGCGCAGTGCCTCGATTTCAGCATCGGTGGTCTTTTCAAGGTGGTCGACTGAAAGCGCGTTGTGCTTTACGCCGACCTGTACTCCACCCGATACTTCAAGTTCATTGGCATGAATCTTAGGGGTGATGCCATATTTTGCAGCCTCGGTCAGTATCCGGTCTGTTTCTTCCACCGTGAAGAATCCTGTGTCGCAGAATACATCTACGAAGTCTGCAAGTTCCTCTTCTGCCACTCTCGGGAGCATCTCGTTACAGATAAGGTCCACATATTCGCTCTGTCGGCCTCTGTATGCACGTCCTACAGCGTGAGCGCCCAGGAAGTTGGCTTTGACGGTGACAGGAGATGTCTCCTTTATGCGTCTTATGACGCGGAGCATCTTCAGTTCATCTTCGACTGTCAGTCCGTATCCGCTCTTGATCTCGACCGCTCCTGTACCCATGGCCATGATCTCATTCACTCTCTCCATGGACTGACGATAGAGCTCGTCCTCTGAAGTTTCGTGCAGAAGGTCGGCACTGTTGAGGATTCCGCCGCCGCGGGCCGCAATCTCTTCGTAACTGAGACCGGCGATCTTGTCGCGGAACTCTCCGTCCCTGCATCCGGCATAGACGATATGGGTGTGACTGTCGCAGAAGGCAGGCATCACAAAGCCTCCCTTCGCATCGATGAACTCCACGTCAGCGGCATTATGGGATTCCAAAACGACCCCTCCCACTTCGTGGGCCCCTCCCCCTGCGGCCAGGGGGGTAGCACGGTTTTGGAATCCCATAATGCCGCTGATTTCCATTTCACCGAACTCCGAGATGATCCCGTCTTCGATCACGAGATATGCATTCTTAATGCACTTCACCTGATTCATCTGCGATCCTTCCAGACGTCTGACGTCAGAGGGCAGGATTCCCGCCAGCGTACCTATATTATAGATGACTGTCTTCATTTATCTGATGAATTCCACTGATTTTTCGATGAGAGGATGCATGTACCTGTCGTCGTCGATGAACGGAACGACCTTGCGGTATTTTGCGAATATCTTCTCGATTTCCCATGACGACCTCAGAGGTCTGCGGAATTCAAATGCCTGTGCGGCATTGAACAGTTCGATGGCGAGCTCCCGCTCTGTGTTCTCCACTACGCGCACGAGTTTGGTCGCGGCGTTGGCACCCATGCTCACATGGTCCTCCTGACCCTGCGATGACGGGATGGAATCAGCCGATGCCGGCATGCAGAGACCCTTGCTCTGGCTCACGATGGATGCGGCAGTGTACTGAGGAATCATGAAGCCGCTGTTCAGACCAGGCTTGGCCACCAGGAAGTTAGGAAGGCCTCTCTGTCCTGAAATCAGTTTGTATATACGTCTCTCTGAAATGTTAGCAAGTTCAGAAAGAGCGAGAGTGAGCATGTCCATAGGGATGGCGATAGGCTGTCCGTGGAAGTTGCCGGCTGAAATGATGAGGTCTTCGTCAGGGAAGACTGTAGGATTGTCTGTGGCACTGTTTATTTCGGTCTCTATCACAGATTTGACATATCTGATCGTGTCCTTTGACGCACCATGCACCTGAGGGATGCACCTGAATGAATATGGATCCTGTACATGCACCTTCTTCTGCTTGATGATCTCGCTGCCTTCAAGAAGTTCGCGGAATCTTGCTGCTGTCTCGATCTGTCCCTTGTGCGCACGTACTTCATGCACCTGAGGATAGAACGGCTCGATGCGTCCGTCATATGCCTCGAGTGACATGGCGCCGATCTTGTCTGCCCAGTCTGAAAGCCTTTCTGCCTGGATCAGTGACCATACTGCATGCGCGCTCATGAACTGTGTTCCGTTAAGAAGTGCAAGACCTTCCTTTGATTTCAGACGGATAGGCTCCCATCCGAGTTCCTTCCAGAGTTCTGCCGCCTGACGTACTTCCCCCTTATATACGACTTCGCCCATTCCGATGATAGGCAGGCACATATGGGCCAATGGCGCAAGGTCGCCTGATGCGCCGAGGGAGCCCTGCTGGTACACGACAGGAAGTATGTCGTTGTTGAACATGTCGATGAGGCGCTGCACTGTCTCCAGCTGCACTCCCGAGTACCCGTATGAAAGAGACTGGACCTTGAGAAGGAGCATCAGTTTCACGATCTCCGGACGTACTGTCTCGCCGGTTCCGCAGGCATGTGACATCACGAGGTTGTGCTGGAGTTGCGACAGGTCTTCTGCAGGAATGGTGATGTTGCAGAGCGAGCCGAATCCGGTAGTCACTCCGTATACCGGACGTCCGATGTCCTCCATCTTGCTGTCGAGGAATCTGCGGCATTTGAGCACGGCCTCCTCAGACTCCCTGCTCAATCCAATCTTTTGGCCCTTGAGTATGATCTCATTGACTTTTTCTATAGTCAGATGCTTATTGGAAATAGTATGTGTCATAGTATGTTCTTTATCATTTCTTCATCTGCGAAATTAGGAAGGGTGACCTTCAGTCCCGGAGTGCGTTCCATCTCGCGTCTTATTGCGAAGACGGCGCCCTCGTTCCGTGCCCAACTGCGGCGCGCGATACCGTTGTTCACGTCCCAGAGGAGCATTTCACGGATATGGAGGTCAGAATCGTCAGAACCGTCGATGACCATTCCGAATCCGCCGTTCATCACCTCGCCCCAGCCTACGCCGCCGCCGTTGTGGATGGATACCCATGTGGCGCCGCGGAAACCGTCTCCGATGACGTTGTGTACTGCCATGTCGGCGCAGAACTGCGAGCCGTCATATATGTTCGATGTCTCACGGAAAGGCGAATCTGTTCCGGAAACGTCATGATGGTCGCGTCCAAGTACGATCGGCGCTGTGATCACTCCCTTGCGGATGGCCTCGTTGAACGCCAAGGCTATCTTTGTACGTCCCTCGCAGTCGGCATAAAGGATACGTGCCTGTGAACCGACGACAAGGTTGTTTCTTCCGGCCTCTTCGATCCACCTGATGTTGTCCATCATCTGGCCCTGGATCTCTTCCGGAGACTCCTTCATGATGTCGCGAAGGACCTGTGCGGCAATTGCATCGGACTTGGCGAGGTCTTCAGGATTCTCGGACATGCAGACCCAACGGAAAGGACCGAATCCGTAATCGAAGAACAATGGACCCATGATGTCCTGCACATATGAAGGATATCTGAAACGGCCGTCCTCGCGGAGCACATCAGCACCGGCGCGGGATGCCTCAAGAAGGAAGGCGTTGCCATAGTCGAAGAAATACATTCCCTTATCTGCCAGACGGTTGACTGCAGCTGCATGCCTGCGCAGAGACTCCTGCACGCACTCCTTGAACCTCTCCGGCTCCTCCGCCATCATTGTCTTCGATTCTTCGTATGAATATCCAACCGGATAATAACCGCCGGCCCATGGGTTGTGGAGGGAGGTCTGGTCGGAACCGAGGTCTACATGGATGTTCTCGTCTGCAAGTCTTTCCCAAAGGTCAACGACGTTGCCCTCGTATGCCAGGGATACGACCTCCTTGCCTTCTACGGCCTTGCGGATACGCGGGATGAGTTCGTCGAGGTCGGTATGGATCTCGTCCACCCATCCCTGCTCATGACGCTTGCGCGCAGCGAGAGGGTTGATCTCCGCGCATACGCTTACTACGCCTGAGATGACTCCAGCCTTAGGCTGTGCGCCCGACATTCCTCCGAGTCCTGCCGTCACGAAGAGCATTCCCTTCATGTTCTCCTCGGTTGCAGGTATTCCGTTGGCCTTGAGTTGCTTGCGTGCCGCATTCATGACGGTGATGGTCGTTCCGTGAACGATGCCCTGAGGACCGATGTACATATATGATCCTGCCGTCATCTGTCCGTATTGTGACACTCCGAGGGCGTTGAACTTCTCCCAATGGTCAGGCTTCGAATAGTTCGGGATGACCATTCCGTTGGTTACGATAACGCGTGGAGCATCCTTGTGGCTCGGGAAGAGTCCGAGAGGGTGGCCTGAATACATCACAAGCGTCTGCTCGTCCGTCATCGTCGCGAGATACTGCATCACAAGACGGTACTGTGCCCAGTTCTGGAATACCGCTCCGTTGCCGCCGTATGTGATGAGTTCGTGAGGATGCTGTGCCACGCGGTAGTCAAGGTTGTTCTGGATCATCGCCATGATGGCCGCAGCCTGCTTTGATTTTGCAGGATATTTGTCTATCGGACGTGCGTACATCTCATAGTCAGGACGGAACCTATACATGTAGATGCGTCCGTACTCCTTCAGTTCCTGTGCGAACTCCTTTGCAAGAACTTCATGATGCTCTGCCGGGAAATACCTGAGAGCGTTCTTGATTGCCAGCACCTTTTCTTCGGCGCTGAGAATCTCCTTGCGCTTCGGAGCATGGTTGATGGCCGGGTCATATGGCTTCGGCTCCGGCAATATCGCCGGAATTCCTGCCAGTATATCTTCTTTAAATCCCATTGTGTGTGAAATGTAAATTCTTGATTATTAGTGTTTTGTTGAAACTGCGTGCCGCAAAAGGGGTTTTACGCTATTTTGGCGTTTACAATCTCCAGGATTTCGGTCTCTTCAGCAATGGCCTTGGCGGCGATTTCTGCGGCCTCAGCACAAAGACGCTCTGCCGCTTCACGGTCGGCGAGACCAGCGGCGTTGATGCGGACGTTCAACTGCGCACCCAGTACGGCGCTTCGTGCCGCGAGTGCGCCTACGCCGGCGTCGGATACAGATGCAGGGTTGCCCTCTTCCGCCATTGCACGTACTATATCGAACACTTCAAATGCGGTCTTCATGGTCTTGAGAGGGACTTCGGTCGCATAAAGAGTTGCTGCCTCCATGGCTTCGGCGCGAGCCTTCTTCTCCTCCTCAGATCCCTTCGGCATTCCGATGGCCGCCATGATCCTGTCAAACGCTGCAGTGTCCTCATCCACAAGGGCAAGAAGTCTGTTCATAATGCACTGACCCTTGTCGGCCCAGTCAGAGAATTCCTTCCATCTTGCGTCCCAGCCGGCCTTGTGGGAAGAAAGATTGGCCACCATCGTTCCGAGAGCCGCTCCGAGAGCGCCCATATAGGCAGAAATCGAACCGCCGCCTGGGGCAGGGGACTCCGATGCTGTCTCATTGGCGAATCCCTTGCAGGTCATGCGTACAAGTCTCTCGCGTGCTGCGGCCTCCTTTTCGTCCTCGATGAGGAACTCCACCACCTTCTCCTTAGGATTGAAAGGCTTGAGATCGTCGAGTCCCATGGACTTCACGGCGATCTTCATTATCTCTTCCTCCGAGATGCCGGTAGAGCGCTGCTGCTTCTCAAGGAAATATCTTCCGGCCTCTATCAGAGTGCGTTTCGGCACCAGGCCTACGATTTCCGTTCCGGTCACGCGGAGTCCTCGTGCCTGGGCGGCGCGGCAGACCTCGTCAAATGCTACATGGAGCGGGGTAGTGTTGATGTCAGTGATGTTCATCGATACCTGTGCGATACCGTATTCGTCTATGAACCAGCCGATTGCCTTGCATCCCTTCAGAGTGCCAGGAATCATCACGGTCTTGCCGTTCTCATCCTTCACGATCTTTCCTGTGATCGGGTTGCCTTCCCTCTTCGGACGGCCTTTCTCGCGTACGTCAAATGCGATTGCATTGGCACGGCGGGTCGAAGTGGTGTTCAGGTTGTAGTTGACTGCGATAAGGAAGTCGCGGGCTCCGACATTCGTTGCTCCTGCCTGTGCTGCACGGTCAGTGTAGCATCCCGGGCCGAAGTCCGGCTGGCTGTCAGGGTCGCCCATCTTTTCAGGGAGGGCTTCGTATTCACCGGCGCGGCATACCGCAAGGTTCTTGCGCTCAGGCTTCTGTGCGGCAGCCTCATAGCAGTAGCAAGGGATTTCCAGTTCATCAAAAATGCGCTTCGCCAGGCTTCTCGCCAGTTCAGCGCATTCCTGGAGTGTGACTCCTGAAATAGGGATGAGAGGAAGCACGTCTGTGGCTCCTGAACGAGGATGGGCTCCATGATGGTTGCGCATGTCGATCAGTTCACCGGCACGCTTCACGCCCTGGAATGCAGCCTCTACTACAGCCTCAGGACTGCCTACGAAGGTGACTACGGTGCGGTTGGTGGCTTCGCCGGGATCCACGTCAAGAATCTTCACTCCGCCCGATTTCTCAATTGCACTGACGATCGAGTCAATGACTTCCATGTTGCGTCCCTCGCTGAAGTTAGGCACGCACTCGATGATTCTTTCCATAATATGTTTTAAGAAGCATACTAACCACATAATTAATAACACTAAAACTAATAACCAATAAGTTGTGAGAGTTTCAGAACAACTCTCTGATCAACTCGAATGCAAAGGTACTGTTTTTTTTGGTATCTGCAACAACCATTCCAGACCTATGCGACGAATGGTAAAATTACCGATATGAATAAAAATGGATATAGATTAAAGACTTTAATCATAAAGCCATAAAAATCTACA
>JAFVHZ010000095.1 GCA_017474265.1 Bacteroidales bacterium
ATGCATGGAGACTTTTCCTTTGCCTGACGGAAGAGGTCACGTACGCGGGATGCACCCACACCGACGAACATCTCCACAAAGTCCGAGCCGGAAATCGAGAAGAATGGCACGTCAGCCTCACCGGCCACTGCCTTTGCAAGGAGGGTCTTACCAGTACCCGGAGGGCCCACCAGAAGCGCTCCCTTAGGAATCTTTCCTCCAAGGGCAGTATATTTCTTCGGATTCTTGAGGAAATCGACAATCTCCATCACTTCATCCTTTGCTCCATATAGACCTGCAACATCCTTGAACGTCACCTTTATGCTGTCCTTCTCCGCAAGTTTTCCCGTAGACTTACCGACATTGAACACACCGCCCGGGCCGCCTCCGCCCATGTTCTTGTTCATTCCTCTGAACATGAATACCCACATAAGAATAAGCAGCAGAGGGAAGATGAGCCACTCTATCATCCCCCAGACACTCTCGTGATTTTCGATGACAACTTTCACCTTATCATTTTCAGGAAGTTGACCGTTCAGTTCGCCGAACATCTCTTCAGCATTGAAACTTCCGGATACGAGAAAAACGAAATGGGGCGACTTCTTTGGAATGACTCCACCGAACTTATCCTCATACTTTCCGAGTTTATCAGGCTTTATGGTGACGTGTCCTTCAAATTCGTTTCTGACGAACACTACCTCCTTTATGTCTCCTGCAAGCCACTGCTGACGGACCTCATCCCATTCTTCCTTTTGAGGATTAGCGCCACTTTGATTGAAGAACATCCAGCCTATTCCGATGAAGAGCAGGATGTAAATCCATGATATGCCAATGTTTACCTTCACAGGCTTGTTCCTGCGAGGTTTACCGTTGTTTTCTGCCATATTTACAATATTTAGTCCTCGTATGCGGTCCTTTCTGCATCAGCCCAAAGATCCTCCAGTCTGTAGAATGCTCTGTATGGTGTCTGGAAGATATGGACTACGATATCACCGTAGTCAAGAATTACCCAGAATGCATTTTCCTTACCCTGAGTACGGACGACCTTCCTCTTGCATTTCTCTATCACTCTGTCCTCGACATTGTCGGCGATTGCGACTACGGCTGGAGTAGAATCTGCGTTACATACGATGAAATGATCAGATATTGCAGTACCTATTGATCTCAGATCCAATGACACGACATCCTGAGCCTTTTTTTCCAGCATGGCATCAGCGATGACCTTGATTTCTTTGTTGTCCATTATGTAATTATTGTTATTTTTGTGTTAAATAATCAGGCAAAGATAATCAAAATCTGCACCAATGAAAAGCAAGCATGACATAATATGGCTGGAAGAGGTGGATTCGACCAATGAAGAGGCCAGAAGGCGGATTTCTGACATTGACAATTTGTCAGTCCTGTCAGCCGGAAGACAGACTGCGGGCCGTGGCCAGAGGGGGAATTCTTGGCTGAGTGCAGAAAATGAAAACCTGACCTTCAGCATTGTATTAAAATTTGGCATTGAACGGCATATGACACCTATAAGGGCCATTGACCAGTTTGCAATCAATGAGGTCGCGGCACTTTCCGTGACAGACCTTCTTGCAGCATATGGAATCGACGCTCAGATAAAATGGCCTAATGACATATATGTAGGCGACAAGAAAATATGCGGGATCCTTATAGAAAACTCATTGAGAGGAAACAATCTCTCCCATAGTATTGTAGGCATCGGCCTGAACGTGAATCAGACAGTCTTTGACACTTCCCTTCCCAACCCGACCTCCATGGCCCTCTGTCAGACTGAGCGGAGCGTAGGATCTCTCCCCTTCCTGTTGAACAGATTCATGGACATATTCAAGGAATACTGTAAACACTACCTGAACATCACAGGTGGCCTTGCAAGACTACGTACTCTATATCTTGCACAGATGTGGAAAAAAGATGTAACGGCTCGTTTCGTTGATTACACAGACATGCCTTCCGGACACATTGACGGTCCCATAGTGCCGACATATGCAGGGCAGGAAAACAATGGAAAGGAATTCTCCGGTATCATCAGAGGCCTGTCGGACGTCGGCAATCTGCTGGTGGAAGACCTTTCTGAGGGAAAAATCCGAGAGTTCGGATTCAAGGAAATAGGTTATATTCTATAAATCACTCATTGACAAGACGTTCAGCAGTATCCTTATCCCGCTTGCGTACACAAAGAAGTATCTTCATGAGATGGCTGGTACCTGCTCCCAGATGCGCTGGGGCATTATCTCCGTACAGATAGACTTCAAGGCCATGTGACTCCAGCATTTCCTTTACTGCATGGGCGTTCTTGCTGTCATTGAACTCCGCGACGACAGTCCAGGTCTCTGCGTCCTCCTTATCCTTTATCGCAGTCTCGTATGCAATCGGATCTTCAGGCATATTCTTCATGAACATATGTCTGTATAGCATAGCAGAAAGGATGCTGATCACAAATGCTCCGGCATGTATGGCTATCACCACACCACGGCCAAGTTCCTTGAATGAATCGGAATCTCCGAATGGAAATGCGACGACTACCGCTCCGATTGCCATCATTGCAATCGCACAAACTCCGATAAAGATCTGTCTGGAAGTCATCCAGTCAGGGTATTTGTCAGTATTTTTGAAGATGAGCGGATTCCTGTAGCGCAAGACTGCCAAGTCAACTGACAAGGTAAGTACTAAGCCCAGAAGTGATCTGATGCCACCCATTTCAATGCAATGAATCACCATGGATGAAAAGATGATGAGCAGCAAGAAATTTCTCCAGAAGATGCCTAAAAGACTGATTGGTTTCATGACAGTAATGATAATGCAGGTTCTACTTTAAAATAATGACTGAGATAGTTGCGCCCGCAGCGACACCGAGGATTGTAAGTATCATGTCAATTGTTTTTAATGGTTTAACATGATGCAAAGATAGCATGAAAGAGTTTTACGCACACATCATCGGGCAGAGACAAACACGAGTGTAATTCATTGATAATCAACAACTGTTAAACTTTAAAATTTCACGATCATGATGCCGGGTTTGACGCTGGAGGATTTTCAAGGAGAATCTTGAGGTGATTTGCCAGATTACGGTCATGTTCGCCTAGACCAAGTTTCTGACGGATGACACTTCCATAAGTGTAGTGGCGCTTCAGATTGATATACTCCCCTATCTCCTTTCCGTTAAGCCCTACCAGGTACAGACAACAGTAATTCACTTCCCAGTCTGTAAGTCCGCATGACCGGAGATACGCCATGAAACGCGGATGTCCTGCCTCGAAAGATTTTCGGGTGGATTCCAGGAAGGCTTCCCTGTCGGATATAAGGAATTCAATCTGCTCGTTGGCCTCCTTGTTGGATGCAGGACTGTCCGTGATGTACGAAGTGATGACCTTGTTAAGAAGTGCCAGTCTTTGCTTTATGACAGCCTTCATCTCGCCTGTTATATCAGATGCCTCGGCCATCTTTCTGAGGGATTCCTGCTCTACAAGAGCCTGAGCATACAACTTTTCCAGTCTTTCATTCTCCATCTGCATCCTGACCTTATCCCTGATATTCGATACAAGTCTCTTTCTCATCTCCCATAAGGCATATAAGGTCATAAGTATGACAAAGGTGCACAGCCATATGATCAGTTTACGTGTCTTCGCATCCCTCTCATTGTCATGACGTTCCTGTATGAAATGCGTATCACTCCGCATGTTGATGCGCTCAAGCGAGTCATCGATCTCGCCACTGCGGAGAAGATCGTCATAAGCACCTTCGACATCACCGAGAGCCCTTTTTATACGTGACCTGACATAAAGATGGTTCTGGTCATTGGAGACATCTCGGAAGCGGGCTTCGTTAGCAATGAGTTCCATTGCACGTTCTGGTTCACCGGCCTCATTATGGTAATGAGCCAAAATCCTCCATGGGACATCCTCGTCATGGGGCATTGAAGACAGATATTCGTCTATATAAGGAAGTGTGGCCGGGGGTCCGGACTCCAGATCCGCTATCTTGATCTTCCACAGATGATAAAGATGCAGGTCATATGTACCCATATTATCTCTGTTATCTTCGAGGATATCAAAGTACATGCGGGCATTTTCCGCATCTTCCGACATGATGCATGCATCACACAAGAAGGAGACCGTACGATAATATAGTTCAGTCTTTCCTTTTTCCTCAAAAATGCCGAGAGCCTTCTGCATTTCGGATATGGCACGGTCAGTCAGGAGTATACTGTTATATATGGCACCTCTATACAGATAGATCAGTCCACGTTTATCCGAGGAGACATCTGTTGACATATGATCCTCAGCATCAGTAAAATACCGCATGGCAGACTCCATGTCACCTGCCTCGAAACATTCGATGCCACTTTGCAGAAGTGACTCGAAATCATTCCTGTTCCCGCAGGATAGCATCAGCGGAAACAGGATAATGCACAGGAAGATATGGGGATGAAGTTTCATCGTTGCAAGTCGGCATATGCTTCACGTCATCCACGAAGAGCAGATATGACCTGTGCCGGATCATCCGACTTGAACACAGCACTGCCGGCAACAGCACGCGGCTGGTCGGCGTGGCCAGCAGATACA
>JAFVHZ010000096.1 GCA_017474265.1 Bacteroidales bacterium
CGTCGAAGAAGTGGATGTTGTCGTATTGCTTCAGTTCCTTGACGATTTCGTCCTTCAGGATGCCCTGTCCGACGCCGTGGATGAAGGTCACTTTTTTCATTTTGTTGCTGAAAGCGTGGTTCATACAGAGGCGGAAGTAGTCCGCAACATCGTCATGAAGCAGGGTGGCGTTGTGAAGAAGTTCAGCCGCAGCAGCATATCTGATTGTCGTCTCGGAAACCTCACCCGAAGAACAGGCCCGTGCAAACATCAGGGCAAGGAGAGGGCGAAGTTGCTTGCCTGAATTGGAGAGTATGGAGGCATTAGTCACATTGAGCAGGTCAATATCACTGTCCAATGCACTCTTGATGCGTTCCACAACGCTCTTCCAGGAAGCACCCAAATATTCCTTGACAGACCTGATGTCCATGTTATTTTCCCTTATTCTTTTTCTTTGCGTTACCGAAGAAATATGTCAAAGAGACACTTACACCGTTGAAATCGGCATTACGAAAAGTCTCAAGGTCAACCCTGCTCAGATCTGCAAATGTAAAATTATATCTCGCCGCAACCTGAAAACGCCATATCTGCAAACCTCCGCCAAGCCCTACACCATATTCAAACCGGTCTGCTGATTTCCAGATGGAAGCAAGGTCGCCCCAGCCGTTCAAGCCATAGCCCACAAAAGGGCTCACCTCGATGTATGGACGGAAGAGAATCAGATCGGCACCCCATTGAACAGAAGGCATGAATTCAATATAGCCCACCGAAAAATCGAGCGGAGCAGCCTGCGTAGTCGCCGCCTTGACGTTATACATCAGCGTGGGATGTATCTGAAAACCGAGAGGGAGGTCGAACTTATATACTATTCCCGCATGCCATTGGGTCAGGGTCTGCTTGCCGACCTCCTTGACATTGGAAGTATGGAAATTCGCCCCGCCGAAGACTCCGAAATTGCCGGCATGGGAATTATCAGCAAAACACAGCGACATCAGTAACAATGCCGCTGCAAGTAAGATCTTTTTCATGATTTCTTAGAGAATAGCGTCAATCTTTGCAGCAAACTCAGCCTTTGAAGCCGCTCCGACATGTCTGTCAACAAGTTCGCCGCCCTTGAAGAAAAGCAGTGTAGGGATGCTTCTGATGCCGTAAGTCATCGGCACGTCATCGCACTCATCCACATTGCACTTGCACACAAGAGCCTTTCCCTCGTACTCAACAGCAAGTTCATCTATGATCGGAGCGATAGCCTTGCACGGACCGCACCATGTCGCCCAGAAGTCAACCACCACCGGAATATCCGTATTCAAAGTCTCTGCGAAATTCGCATCTGTAATCACCTTTGCCATTATATATTCTTTTAATGTTGAGATCCTTCGCTCTGTTCAGGATGACAATGAAGGACCATAAAATGTCAATCCAGTCGCAAATATAAAAATTTGCAACTGGATTTACAACAACTTTGATACCGCCTTTTCATATGACGGCCATCCGTCTTAATAACTCTGTTCTACATTCCAGACAAAGGCCCTCAGACCAAGGTCCGGAGTCTCCTCGTCCATTGCGCGAAGACAAGCCATGATTTCATCGACCTTGTCGTCCGGGACAAC
>JAFVHZ010000097.1 GCA_017474265.1 Bacteroidales bacterium
GAATCAGGGACAGCAGGGCAGTTGCGTAGCCTTCTCTTTGACTTCGGTCTTTGAATATGCAGTAAAGTTGAATACGAATGAGACAAAGGATCTTAGTGAGGCCTTTTTGTATTACAACTCAAGAAAGATAGATCAAGGTGATGAATTTGATCCTGCTCTTGATCAGGGAACAACCTTTACTTCTGCATTGAAATCGTTGTTTGAGTATGGTCTGGCGGAGGAAAGATACTGTGTCTATGATCAGAACATCTGTCATAAGGAGCCAAGCAAGGAAGCGTATGATGATGCGAGTGTCCGCAAACTGATTACCGCACTGAATGTTGACCGAAATGTTTCTGCCATCAAGTCGGCAGTTGCCGAAGGATATCCTGTCTTGGCAAGTTTCACCCTTTGTCCAAGTTTCAATCCGTCATCCAATGGTTTGATCAGTATGCCGACGGCAGAGGAAATCGAGGCCTTGAATAATGGAACAGCGGAACTTACGTTGCATAATCGTCATGGCATGGTCATCGTGGGATTTGACGACAAACTGCAATCGTTCCTGGTAAGAAACTCGTGGGGAGTTGAATGGGGTGACAAGGGTTATTGCTATATTCCGTATGCGTATATAGAAAATGACAGTCTCTTTAATTTTGCATGTATCATTACTGAGATTCAGTCGTTGCCTATTGCAAATGTCCGCAAGACATCGGAGATGAAAGTTGATGATACTGACATCAGCATACGTTATCATCTTTGCCTCACTGCAAAGAATCAGGAGGAAATCAATCTGCAGAATTTCCGTAATGAGCGAAATCTGCTTGTGCTCTATCTGGAAAAGTTAAAGAGAGAGTTTTCCAATCCAAATAAATCGGAGCAGTTCATTGCAGTTACAAACGCACGAAAAGAAGAAGATAAAGAGGCTTTATTGAAGGCCAGAAAAGAGTTGAACAGGACGTTGGAGGAGAAGGACAAGCATTACAAACTTTTCACTAAAAGAACATTTGTTCTTTCGTTTCTTTTGCCGGTTCTATTCTTCTTAGGCATTCTATACAACAATTATCTTTCGCGTCCTGTTAAATACTCTCCAGTAACATATCAAAGATTTGACATGGTTCCGGATTCCGTGTTTCGTGTCGAGACCCCGTTCCTGCATTATTTTGTGGCATCTTTATTTGACAATCCAGAGTCTGATTTGTCAACGACAACAATTATGGAGAGAATTGCAGGCTATTCCGCAGTTGTTGTATTGACCCCGCTTTCTATTATTACCGGAGACATTTCGTTGCCTCTTCATTTTGTGTTTGTGCGACCAATAGGTATATTCTCGATAATACCTATTGCAGGCATAATTCTTTTGATACTTGCTCTTAATGCAAGATCAAGGTGGAGAGACTGGAAGGAAACGAAGGAGCATCTTGAGGAGTGTATCCGTAAAAAAGATAATCAGATAGCCCAAATTCAAAAGGAGATAGATAATTTCAGAGCAAGGACTCATTATGCCCGTGAATGGCTCCGTTTATTAGGAGATATTCAGAATCGTTTCCAGCAGCGCTATACAAAGTTGATTTTCCTGATTAATAATATGAGGGAAAAGTATGCCGAACTGCAAGAGCAGGAATCTACAATGGATCTTAATCATAAAATGCCATATACTTCATTGTTAGATAAAGAATTGCTAGATAAGTATTTTGATGAACATCTTTCGGACGATGAGATATGCGAGGTCGATTTCTGTGAGAACATAGAGAATTATCAGGTTGATGAAAGTTATGTCAAGCAATATATAAAGAAGATGACTCTTCTGATTCAGCAGAGGATGGCTGAGCATCGTGATATCTCAGAGTTTAGAATCAACGACTACATAACAAAAAACTCCGGAGTCAATATTGCGAAAGCGGTTAAGACCACACTAAAGGTTGAAGATACAGAAATATCTCTGCCGAATCTTCAGCGCCGTTCAGGCCCGTTTTTCCACACGAATTCAGTTACTCGAGGGGTAATTCCTGAATTGTCGTTTTCATTTATGCATGAAGGGGCAGGAGCGGACTTCATCATAGAGAATCCGTATCTGGCAATCTTTATGAAGGCCGCATGTCTTGAATGTGATGAGTGCGTCATGTTTCAGAAGAAGAACGAAAAAAAATAGTTAGATATGGAAATGTATATAAAATGCTGGAGACATTGTGCTGATTTCAGCAGTCGGGCATCGCGTAATGAATTTTGGCAGTTTTTTACGGTAAATCTGATAATTGCGTCTGTTATATCTGTAATTTCCTACCTGTTATTAAATAATTTTGAACTGTTGTCAAAGATTTCCTTTTGCTATTCTTTTGCGATTCTCGTTCCTGGCGTCGCTGTTTGTATAAGGAGATTGCATGACTTGGGTAGGAGCGGCTGGCTACCCTGAGATAGGGGCAAAGATGGAAACATGTTCCTTCAAGGAAACCGAGGCATA
>JAFVHZ010000098.1 GCA_017474265.1 Bacteroidales bacterium
ACAGGAGCCCTTGCAAGGACCATGGCCAGCATCAACAACGGAGGAAAGACTCCTCTTACAGGTATAATCCATGCTGTCGTTCTGCTGCTCATATATCTCTTCCTGATGCCTTATGCGGTGTATATCCCGCTGTCATGCCTTGCGGCAATCCTTGTTCAGGTGGCATATAACATGAGTGAGTGGAAGACCTTCAAGTATCTTCTCCGTGGTGACAAGTCGGATGTCGCTGTGCTTCTCCTTACCTTCTTCCTCACTGTCATCGTAGACCTTACAGTTGCAATCGAAGTAGGTGTCGTACTCGCTATCGTTCTATTCGTGCGTCGTGTCATGGAGACATCCCAGGTCAAGGTTCTTCAGGAAGATTTTGTGGCTGCTACTGAAGACCCTGAGAAGGCGGCAATGGAGAATACCGACCGTCTCGACATCCCTGCCGATGTAGAGGTATATGAAATTGACGGACCGTTCTTCTTCGGTCTTGCAAGCAGATTCGAGGAACTGGAGCAGGTGAAGAAGAAAGGAACCAAGGTGCGTATCATAAGGATGAGGAAGGTGCCTTTCATTGATTCTACCGGTATCAACAACCTCCGCAACTTGTGCGAGCGTACCCATAAGAGGGGAGTGACCGTAATTCTTTCAGGTGTGACTGAAAAGGTACATCAATCCCTTGTCAAATTCGGTGTCGATCTGGAAATCGGTCCGGAATACATCTTCCCGCACATTGTGCCTGCCCTTGAAAAGGCCCGCGAACTCGTAGGAACGAAGTGACACTCTGTCATCATGAGGAGCGAAGTGACGTGAGAATCTAATACCAATAATATATATATGTATACAAATGAACACGGCCTCTATGTGGCCCACGGTCCCAATGGTCCAATATCAATATGTGGAAAGATGGCTAACCGCCACGGTCTGATAGCCGGTGCTACCGGAACAGGAAAGACCGTTACACTTCAGGTGCTGGCCGAGACTTTCTGTCAGGCCGGTGTCCCTTGCTTCATGGCTGACATGAAAGGTGACCTTTCCGGAATCAGCCAGAGCGGCAGCATGAGCGGCTTCATAGAGAAACGTTGTGCCGAGTTCGGTATAGATTCTCCTGAGTTCGGACCTTGCCCGGTACGTTTCTTCGATGTGTTCGGAGAGCAGGGACACCCTATGAGGACCACCGTTTCCGAAATGGGACCGCAACTTCTTTCCAGACTTCTGGAACTGAATGAAACCCAGGAAGGAATCCTGAATATTGTCTTCAGGATAGCCGACGACAGAGGACTTCTCCTTATAGACATGAAGGATCTCCGTTCGATGCTAAATTATGTGGCAGAGAATGCAAAGAAGTATACCGCAGCATACGGCAATATAACTGCGCGGAGTGTCGGAGCCATCCAGAGGGCTCTTCTGACCCTTGAAAACCAGGGTGCTGACAAGTTCTTTGCGGAGCCATCCTTTGATATATATGACCTCCTTCAGTGTGAGCAGGGAAAGGGTGTGATGAATGTGCTTGCTGCTGACAGACTGATGCTGCAGCCTAAGATGTATTCTACATTCCTTCTTTGGCTGCTCTCTGAACTGTATGAAAGACTGCCTGAAGTCGGTGATATGGATCTTCCGAAACTCGTCTTCTTCTTTGACGAGGCCCATATGCTCTTTGACGAGACATCCAAGGCTCTGGTCGACAAGATCGAGCAGGTCGTACGTCTGATACGAAGCAAGGGAGTGGGAGTCTATTTCGTGACACAGAGTCCGACAGACATTCCTGAAGAGATATTGGGACAACTCGGAAACCGTGTCCAGCATGCCCTGCGTGCCTTCACTCCAAAGGACCAGAAGGCTGTGAAGACTGCTGCAGAGACTTTCCGTGCCAACCCGGACTTCAAGACCGCGGACGCGATAATGGAACTCGGTACCGGTGAGGCTCTGGTCTCGTTCCTTGACGAGAATGGTGCGCCGTCGATGGTGGAACGTGCCAGGATACTCTTCCCTTTGAGTCAGATAGGTGCCGTCACAGAAGGACAGCGCGGACAGATAATCAATCAGTCCCGCCTTTATGGCAAGTATGACAAGATAGTTGACAGAGAGAGTGCATTTGAAGTGCTTATGGAGGAGGCTGAAGCCGCAATGGCTGCTGAGCAGGAAGCAGCAGAAGCTGCACAGAAGGCAGAAACGGCAGAGAAAAAGTCCGGTAAGTCAGATGGAGGTAACAGTCTTCTGAAAGGCATCTTCGGTGCCGTAGTGGGTGCTGTGGTGACTAGCGTGACCAGTTCAATAGGAAATGAAGTGTCCAAGAAGGTGACAGGCAAGAAGTCAAAGACTACAGCCAAGGATATTGCAGGCAAGGCTGTAGGCTCAGCGGCCCGTACTGCAACTCGCCAACTCACTCGTAGCGTATTGGGAACTCTTCTGAAATAAGGACTTGTCCGGGCAGGGTTAATTGCTAAGCAGGAACACCCTCAACATATACAGGAGGAGAAGATGGGTGGGATAAAATGCGTAGAACGCGTATTTGGCAAATTTGCCTTTTGCGAATCCTCGTTTCCCGTTATATAGAAGTATAGGAATGAACGCCGTTCCTCCTATCCACCTGCTCGGCAGGACGCATGCTCCTATGATGCTCATCAGCACCTTACGTTCCTTGAGAAGGTAAAGGAGCATGATGAAGCCGAACCCGAAACAACCGTAATCAGCCCTTAAGGCAATGGATATCAGGAAAAGTGCAGCCAGATATGTGCTGCATTTTTTTATGTCTTCCTTGTAACGTTCCAGAATACATATTCCGGCATATCCCAGAAAGAGGGTGAAGAATACGTTCTGCCTGCCGAAGAAGATTTCTCCGCTCCTGGCAAGGTTCCATGGGATCTCAGATATCAGTGCAAACATCAGGAGGCTTATGCCGTATTTTTTCCGGTCATGAGTATGGACATAGCCTTCCGTAATCAGAAAGGCGAATATCGGGAAGGCAGTCCGTCCTATGTAGTGGAACATGAGCCTGATGGTGATTTCCTTGTCTCCGAGCATGAACAAGGTTTCGTTCATGTCGAGGAAACTTCCCGGCAGAAATGCTGCGATATGGTCGAGAAGCATCGCAAGGCACGCAAAGAGTTTAAGTATCGAGCCGCTCATGATGAAAAAGTTACATTAGCCACGCCGAGGGATCCTCTCCCGCAGCGATGGCATTTCGGATAGCGGTAGACGACATGTCTACCGTTTCTGCATTAAGGATGTCTATGAGATATGATGAATCTTCTCTCAACAGGTCTTCCTTGATGGCGTCAAGGTCATGGCCGGTACGTGGATATACGGCGGCACCATATTCAGTCAGGATCCTTCTGTAGTCTCTCCATCTGCGGATGTCGGCCAGATTGTCGGCACCCATGACCAGGGTGAATGTGTTAAACGGCTCGCGTTCGCGCAAGGCGTCCAAAGTCCTTATCGTATAATGAGGCTCCGGCATGGTCAGTTCGATGTCGTCCACCTTCACCTCTTTGTTTTGAAAGTGACGGTTTACCGCTTCGATGGCAGCATCGTACCTGGCCTGTCCGCTATCGCTTGAGATGCTGTCCTTCAGCGGGTTCTTAGGGGATACTACAAGGTATACGTGGTCATATCCTCCTTCGCCTGTAAGATACTTCATTATGGCGAGGTGGCCTATGTGCAATGGATTGAACGATCCGCTGTATACCGCAATGTTCATTTCTTATTTCTTGAGGAAACTACCGATTACCTCTTCAGCCTCGTCGAATGCCTTCTGAAGGTCGTCGTTGATGAGGACATGGTCGAATTTCCCGGCTGCGAACTCCATTTCAGATGCAGCCTTGGCCACTCTCCTGTCGATTGCTTCGGGTGTGTCTGTGCCACGTCCTATAAGTCTCTTCCGGAGCACTTCCACAGAAGGGGCCTGAATGAATACGGAAAGAGCCTGGTCTCCGAAGATTCTCTTGAGGTTCACTCCTCCCTGGACGTCTATGTCAAAGACAATGGCGTGTCCTTTCGCCCATATGCGCTCCACTTCTGACTTAAGTGTGCCGTAGAACGAGCCGGCATACACTTCCTCGTATTCGACGAACTTTTCTTCTTCGATCATGCTGCGGAACTCGTCGGCAGTGAAGAAGTAATACTCCACGCCATGCTTTTCCTGGCCTCTAGGGGCGCGTGATGTGGCGGATATCGAGAATTCAAGTTCCGGATACAGACCCAGAAGGTGGTTTACTATGGTGCTTTTGCCCGCTCCTGACGGGGCAGAGAAGATGATTACCTTATTGTTCATATTATTTTTTCAATATTCGGCAAAATTAGTTATTTTTGCCAAGATTTTTAGATAACGAAACGATTTTTAAACAAATTATAGCATTATGATTTCTTATAAGGAACTCGGCCTTGTGAACACCAAGGAGATGTTTGCAAAGGCAATCGACGGTGTCAACAGGTTGCGCGCGCGGCACTTCTCCGGACCGCTCTGCTCCGTCCTGCATGATCTCTGTCTGGAATCCTGCATGGATATCCATACCAATGAAAAGATACCCGGCGGCTTCGACTCCGCTTTCTTCGACCTGCTGGGCTACGGTACGGCCGTGGATTCACTTTCCGCCATCAAGAAGGCCGTATACGATGATAGATCCGTGACCATGGAAGAACTCATCGCCGCTCTGAAGGCCGATTTCGTCGGATACGAGCATATCCGCAAGATCCTGGAAAGAGCGCCGCGCTACGGCAACAACGACATGTATGCCGACAGCATCGGCCGCGATATGGAACGCGCCGCGCAGGATTACAGCCGCGCCCACGCCCATGTGCTTGGCTGTTATATGGATGTCCGCTCCATTTCTGTCACGTCCAACGTACCCTTCGGTAAGGTGGTCGGCGCCAGCGCCAACGGTCGCAACGCATGGAAGCCGGTGGCAGACGGCACCTCC
>JAFVHZ010000099.1 GCA_017474265.1 Bacteroidales bacterium
CATTATTCAACAAGCGATCACAGGAGGTGGATGGGTAGACACAAGATGGTACAATGCTTCGGATAAATTCAGCACGGACCTCCTGAGGGTCGGATGTTTCTGGAGATTTGCAAAATTCCGTAGAGCCCTTCCGCAGACAATCGACCACAGTACATACACACCTAACGACCTCGACATTCAGATACCTATCTTAAGAATGGGTGAAATCTATCTTTTGAAGGCTGAGGCTCAATACCATCTTGGCCAGACAGACCAAGCCATTGCAACACTCAACCAGATAAGGGACAGGGCAAGCAACCAATCTACATTAAAAGACATGTATCTGAACTGGGGAGACGCAAAATACACCCATAAGAAAGGTGCCGTAGTTCAGATACCAAGTAACATCGAAGGAGACGTTCTATTGCTTGAAATCCTTTGGGAAAGAGCACGCGAACTGTGTGGAGAGGACACATGCAGATGGTTTGACATTGCAAGATATCCAGACATGCTGGCAGATGTATACTACACAATGGAGAACTATCGTGACCCGCTCCATCACATGGGTTGGTACTGGCAGAAATATATAGGAGACATATTCAGCAAGGACAAAGTAAGCAGAGCGCTGATGCCGATACCGGCAACCGAGTTCCAGTACTTCCCTGATCTTGTACAGAATCCTGGTTATTGATTATAAATTTACTTATTATGAAAAGAATCTTTACAATAAGCATCATATGTTCATTCCTTCTTGCATTTGCCGGATGTGAAAAATGGGACGCGGACGAAAAGCCGCCTCAAGTGTCTATCAGCGTATCACCTCAAAATCCTAAGGTTGGCGAGGAAGTGACGGTTACTATAAAGACAGATGCGGAGTATCTGTCGATATTCACCGGTGATGAAGGACATAAGTTCGAAAACTCGCATGTGAGGTATCAGATGGAATACGGAGATCTTGCCTTCAAAGACACAGTATATGCTGAAAAGATATCTGAAGGCTACGATTGTATCTGGAAAAGGACAATGGCAGACTATGCCTCGGTTGAAGATGTCTTAAAGGACTTCGAGTTCTTTGGAGCAGTAGAAAACATTGAACTTGGTGAATTTGAACGTCCTGCATGTTCAATGATGGATATGACTCACAAGAAGGTTCTGAAATTCAGCATCACAGACCGCAACACCGTATCAGGTTTCAAGTTCAAGCCAAACATCCATCTGTTCAACTGGGACATATTCTATGAAATGAGACTGGTTCCATGCAAGGAAGACTCTTTGGCAAGATTTAATGGCAGGAACAACAAAGAAGTGCACGCACTTTTCAACATGACATTGGAGAAGGTCGAAGACGGAAGCAAGACCGTACTCAGCGGAGACACATGGAACGGTAGCGGCCCATGGTGCTGGGATTATTTCTTCTATGTTTATCAGACATACGAACCTATGCTTCCACCTCGCCAGAATGGTGCATATAATGAATTCCATTCCGTACGAAGCAGAATGATGAACGAGAACAACTACGGATATTATCATCCGGAAGAGTATCGCGCATGCGAAATGAAGATCGGATTCGGATGGCCACGACAGCCATGGGAGAATGGAGACGATTTCCAGGTTGATGAGAATGGATTCCCTAAGAACCTGAGTAATTATAAAGGATTTCAAGGAGATGTATACATCGATCACATACAATGGGGACAAGATGTATACAAAAGTTATGACACAGGAGTTTCTCTCGGATCCGTATATACCGGAGAAGGCCTTACCACGACATATACATACAAATATGATGAGGCGGGCGAATTTGACATAGTCGTAGTCGGAACAAATGTCGGAAGGAAGGAATATTCCGGAGATGGTTACCAGACAGAGAGAGAATCATATGATGCAGAATACAAGAAGCATCGTTCTAAAGCGAAAGTTACTATAAAAGTGTCTGAATAAGAAAACATTAAAGTATGACAAGAAAACTATTGACTCTGGCACTCATATCAGTCATATGCTGTGGGTGCAATACTACAGAGAAAATATCGCCCGTGCCATTCAATAAAGTCGAATTGACGGATGGATTCTGGAAGGCAAAGGTAGATACTGTCATTTCAGTGACTGTACCGTTCTCATTACAGCAGAGCGAAACTGCCATCAACAGGTTCAGACAATGCATCGACTTCATTGATGGCATCAGCGACGTCCCTGCTGCAGCGCACAGATTCATCAGTTCAGACATGTACAAGGTACTGGAAGGTGCCGCGTACTCACTCATGACAAGACCTGACAAGGAAATTGAAGACAAGATCGATTACATCGCAGAACTCATTTCCAAAGTTCAGCGTCCGGACGGATATCTGTATATATCTCATATCTGCGGAAATCCGATCGTAAGCGAAATGGGGCCGAAGCCTTATTCTTTTGTTGTCCATAGTCATGAACTGTACAACATGGGACATCTCTACAGCAGTTTGGCAGAATCCAGAATGTTCCGCTGTTCCTTGGCGCCTGCCACGATTTTTACCTTTGCCGTGGTCTTCGCTAGAGTGGGTTTGATTTCATAGGCGCAGTTGGCCTGCAGAAAGGC
>JAFVHZ010000100.1 GCA_017474265.1 Bacteroidales bacterium
CCTCGGGAGGAGGACTTACTTTCGCTTCGCTCAAATATCTTTATTTCACTTCAATCAACTTATAACTGTTTTTCAGGACGTGCATAAATATGAAAATATTTGATCCACGTTACCCTCCACCTAAATCCTCCTCCTCGGGAGGAGGACTTACTTTCGCTTCGCTCAAATATCTTTATTTCACTTCAATCAACTTATAACTGTTTTCCAGGACGTGCATAAATATGAAAATATTTTAGCCGCCAACTTCGCGGGGTCAGGCGGAGAAGGAGACGTTGTCGAAGGCAACGGTCGGTACCTGCCATCTCGCGCTCGGCCGGACGTCCGTTCCGACAATTGTCAGACTGTTCCACAGTTCCACCATATTGCCCGTAATCAGCATTTCCCTGACCGGATGCGTGATCCGTCCCCTACTGAAGGCGAAACCCTCGATGCCGAATGAGAAGTCACCGGTCGCCGGGTTACAGTTGCCTCCGTTGAATCCTGTCACATATATTCCGCTTGAACATCTGCGCAAAATATCCTTCAAAGATAAATCTTTTTCCTGTGATGACAAGTCTTCACCCTTCACATATGGCATCAGGCAAGGACGGCTCATGTCTTCCACAGTCGGAACGAGCCCCATCTTCTTGGACATATATGTGTTTATAAAGTATTGTTTGACAATGCCGTTCTCTATTATTCCGGTGTCTTTCGTCGCCACTCCTTCGGTGTCGAAGAGTCGTGATCCGTTCTTGCCAGGGGTGCGTGGCATGTCCATGAGGGTCATGCCTTCTGAGAAAATCTTCTTTCCTTCCGTACCTTCGAGGAAGGATACCTTCTGCTGTATGGATGATGCATTCAGTGCCGATACGACAGGCGCTATCAGTCTGGATGCCACGCTGTTGTCAACTACCATGCGGTATCTTCCAGAACGACGTTTACGTGGACCTATCTGTGATACGGCCTTTTCGAGCGCCTTTTCTGCGCATCCTTCTTTCTTCAGGCCGGCCTCCTTCTGGGATGCATCCCACCAGAAACCGCTGAACTTGCTGCCTTCCGGAGTCTCGATGGTAATCTCTGTGAAGCAGTAGAACATGGTTTCAGTGTGTCTGCCTTCAAATCCTTGAGAATCAATCAGGAAATTGTCGTCTACTGACTCGCTGTATTCGCATTCCTCTGATATGATCCTGTATCTGTCTGACGGTGCTGCCGTCCGATATATGCTCATTCCCAATGCCTTCTGGAGCCTGTCGTCAGCAGATGCGTTTCCGTATCCTTCGTCGTACAGGTCCAGTTCCCGGCCTGTCCTGGCTCCCTTTTCCGTCCTTTCCGGATCGGGAAGACATCTGCATTCATCTTCTCCAAGCATCCTGGTCATGGTCACAGCCTTTGCTATGAAATCTTCTATCTCCTTCTTTTCCAGCCTGTTGGTGGAGAAGGTTCCATAACGTCCGTCTACGAAAAGATAGATGAACACCGACCTGTCGGCCGAATGGGTGACCTTGTCGAGTCCTCCGTTGAGGATGGTACATCCGTCCATCACGCTCTTGCTCAAGGATACTCTCGATGCTGATGCGCCCAGCGCCTTTGCCGTCTCTATGCAGTATCGTGCTATGTTTATTTCATTTTCTGTGATCATTGCTCTCCTCCTACTGTAAGGTTACTGATGAGGACTGTCGGCATTCCGCATGATACCGGAACGCTCTGCTCATTGCCGCAGGTCCATGTGCCGTTGTCGATCTTGAGGTCATTTCCGACCGCAAGGATATCCGCCAGAGCCTGCGGGCCGTTGCCGATGATGTTGATGTCCTTGACCGGCATGGTCAGGCGCCCGTTCTCGATGAGGTAGCCGCTCTTGACGAAGAATGTGAAATCTCCTTCTCCGATCTTTACCTGACCGTTGGAGAATTCGTCGACATATACGCCTTTCTTAACATTTGCCAGAATATCCTGAGGATCAGCGTTTCCGCTTTCCATATAGGTTGCTCTCATTCGGGGTATAGGATTGTATCTGAAATTCTCGCGTCTTCCGTTTCCGGTTGACGGCACTCCGTATCTGTTTGCACTTATCCTGTCGTGGAGATATGAGGTAAGGACGCCGTCTGTGACCATGTAGGTCTTTTCCGCAGGCACGCCTTCGTCGTCGTAATTTCCTGATCCTCTGTTGAATGCCACGGTACCGTCATCTACCACGTTCACTCCCTTCGGGCAGACCTGGCAGCCCATCTTGTCTGAAAATATCGACTGTCCCTTGCGGTTGAAGTCGGCCTCGAAGGCATGTCCCATGGCCTCGTGAAGGAGGATTCCGGATGCTCCGGCACCCATCACGACGCTCATCTGTCCACCTTTCGGACGTCTTGCCTCGAATCTGTCGTCAATGCCGCGCACCACGTCGTCTGCAAGTTCCTTGGCAAGAGCAGAGGTGATGAGTTCCGCACCGATACGGAAACTTCTTGAAGCAGTCTTGTTTTCTGTCCTTCCGTCCTTTTCGAATACGGCAGATACAGTCACGCTTCCCATCGGGCGTGTCTCGTATGTCAGTTCACCCAAAGAGTTGAACATCAGTATGTCGCTGACCGAATCCGACATGCGTGCCACTACCTTGATGATCCTGCTGTCACGACTCATGACTTCCTTTTCCAGTTCCTTCAGAAACGGAAGGAAGGCATCTGCACCCATATCCCTCCAGTTGGTCTGCATTGGGTAGAAGTCATGCTTCCGGTCTGTGACTGAGGCATATTGCATCTCTCCGACAGTGCCGATCGCAATCGCCGATGCTGCCTGGGCCGCCTTGAGCATGTCTGACATTGCTGTGTTCTCGGAATATGCATATCCTGTCTTTTCTCCCTTAAGGACGCGTATGCCCACACCGAAGTCGGTATGGAAACCTCCGGAGGACACTACTCCGTCCTTCAGAAGGAGGTTGAAGAATGTCGTGTGTTCGAAATACAGGTCAGAGAAGTCGCCGCCGTGCCTGAGTGCTGTCGCCGTCAACGTCTGCAACTGATTTTCCGTGACCTGGAACAGGTCGAGATAATATTGTCTTGTATTCATTTTCAATAATTTATAGAGACAGGATGTCTCCGCTTTCTTCCACATGTCTGCGCCTTTCCTGTGCTATCGCCTTTATCTTCTCGTATGTTTCTTCGTCCTTGATGTTGATCACATCGTCCTTCGAGCCTTCTGCAATCACGCGGAAAGGTATCTGCGAATTGTCTGCCAGGATCCATCTTTCGCATATAGGGGCGTAATAGTGGAAGAAATAGTCTATGCCCACATGATATCTTCTGCGGATGGTCTCTTCCGGGATGTTGTGGCCTCCTGTCTCGACCCTGGCCTTTACCCTTTCTATCGCAAGTTCCGGAGTTTTGAGCCAGAAGTAGAGGAGCGTCACGGTGTAGCCCGCGTCCTGCGCTAGTCTGGCTGTCTTCAGGAGCGTCCTTGTGGCTAGGGTAGTCTCCACAGCGAAGTCCCTCTGCTTCTTGAGAAGATACCTGATCTTCAGAAGCATGTACCGACTGGCCTGGATAGACGCCTTTTCCGGGTTGAAAGGGGAGAGACCTTTTGCGAACTCATCCGAGTTCACGAATTCGCTACAGTCCAGCATTTCCGGCAGCAGCGAATATGAAGCGGTGGTCTTTCCCGCTCCGTTGCATCCTGATATTATATATAGTCTTGGCATATTGTATCCTCTCGCGCCTCGTTCTTGCGCAATTTCTGAAATTTTAAATGGTTTAATGGGCTTTATGGGTGACTCCGTATCCGAATAGGGCGAAATCCCCTTTGCATGGGTCTTCAGGCCATATCTCCCTGAAGGCATCCGTGATTTCCTGGGCGGTCACGATGTCCTTCTGACGTCGCGATGTCAGTCCTAGGGCCGTGGCCTGGGCGTAGACGTGGACATCAAGAGGCAGGATCAGACTCTGCTTGTCGGAATTCTTCCATACTCCCAGGTCCACCTTACCGTCGTCGCGTACAAGCCACCTCCTCATCATGCTTATCTTCTTGTTCGGTGCCTTCCTGTCTTCCTTCTGTCCGAATATCCGGCATCTGATTTCCATGTCGGAAAGGCCTTCGATGGTGTCTGTCGTGCCGTAGATGTCCTTGAGGCGGCCGCATATTGCAGCGAAGTCTCTCCATTTGATAGTACGGTGCATGCTTGCATCCTCGTCCCTGTATTCGCCGTTCATCACGTAGTCGTACGGTCTCCAGTCCATTTCGTCGAACATCCTGCTGCAGTCGCGGACTATCATCGACCTCCGTCCCCATGCGAGGTGGGATGACAGAAGTGCCGCGATCTCGACATCAGCGACAGACGAGCCTCCTTCGGAAAGAAGACGCGCAAAATGGCGCGGGAAGATTATCGGGTCTTCCTCGAAATATTTCGGGTCATTGTATTCTTCCGCCCACCCGATGAGGGTCTCCTTGAGAGCATTTTCCATAAAACATACAAATATAATAAAAAGGTCGGTTACTTTTCAGCAACCGACCTTAAAAGATTCTTCAGTATGTCCGGAATCACTACTTGGCAACTTTCTCAAGCCACTTCACCATACCGAGCATCACGCCCATCGAGATGAGGCAGAAGCCTGCGAACACTGCCCAGCACATCCACTGCTGAGGGAAAGAGTTGAGCATGTTCACTCCGAGGAAGATGAACAGGTTTCCGATGGCTGTTGCAGAAAGCCAAAGTGCCTGACAGATACCCTGGAGATGCTTAGGAGCAATCTTTGATACGAAAGAAAGTCCGAGTGGCGAGATGAAGAGTTCGGCTACAGTGAGGAAGAAGTATGTTGCTATGAGCACTGTAGGGCTGCACTTCATGGCCATCTTCGCGCTGTCGCTGAGCATTCTGAAATCGTTTCCTGAAGGGTAGTTCTGGATGATTGCAACGATTGCGAGAAGGATGTATGCGCATGCTGCGATGAACATACCGATAGCGATCTTGCGTGGTGTCGATACTTCCTTGCCCTTGCGTGCGAGACTTCCGAACACCCACATGATGAGTGGAGTGAGGAGAATCACGAAGAGCGGGTTGATGCACTGCCAGATTTCAGGCGGAATCGCTGCTGTAGTGACGAAGTCACGTGCAAAGATTGAGAGTGACTGACCGTTCTGGTGGAATGAGAACCAGAAGAATACAGCAACTCCGAGGACTGCGAAGAGAGCGTAGAGTCTCTGCTTGATCTCCTTTGCGTTTGCTGCTCTTTCCTCTGCTGTGTACTCCTCTACGGCCTTCTTCTCCTTCTTCTCAGGATTAGGAAGTTTGTTCTTGATCACGAGGAATACGATAAGAGAAAGAAGCATTGCGGCAACAGATGCGATGAACGAGAAGTGTACACCTGTGTTGAAGATCTGGAGATAGTCGTTGCAGAATGCAGCGTCAACGACTCCTGAGTGTCCTACCTCTGCGGCGAGTTTTGTAAGGTTCTCAGCGTCAGTTCCTGTCACAGCGCCCTGATCCTTGATGAAGAGGTGGCAGAGACGTGGAAGGTCTGAGTTGTATGCGAGGTTGTGGATCTTGAGCCAGAAACTTCTGAGGAGCGGTGCGATGAACGGAGCGATCACACCTCCGATGTTGATGAACACATAGAATATCTGGAAACCTGAATCACGCTTCTCCTTTGCGCTGGCAAGAGCCTCAGGACCCTTCTTTGCTGCCTCAGCCTCGAAGTTGTCATACATCTGGCCGACGAGAGCCTGGAGGTTACCCTTGAAGAGACCGTTACCGAAGGCGATGATAAGGAGTGCTACGCAAGTGAGGACGAGTACCCATGAGAATCCGGCATGTGCTGCGAATACAGGGACCGAAAGGATTCCGTAACCTGCAGCCATCACGAGGAGGCCTGCGATGATGGTGCCCTTGTAGTTCTGGGTCTTGTCGGCAATGATACCGCCTGGAAGGCTGAGCACATAGATGAGGAAGTAGAATACTGCATAGATCACACCTGCCACGCTGTCGCTGATACCGAACTTGGAGCAGATGAAAAGCAGGAGTACTGCGTTCATGATGTAGTATCCGAAACGCTCTCCCATGTTGCTCAATGCGGCTGCAATCAGTCCTTTAGGATGCTCCATGCGGGCTTTTCTGATGTAGAATACCATGAAAGGTATCACAACGATCAGGATGGCGAGGAGAATCGCCATAGGACGGTTGTTTGCCCAAAGATTTGAAATGAATAACATAAGGTTAAAAGGTATTAATTAGTTTATGAATATTATCATATGGTCATAAAACCGCGCAAAGATAATAAAATTAATTTAGAGGAAAAATATCGGAAATCACGAGGAAAAACGGTATATTTGCTTTTCTGTAAAATGCAGTTGTCTGACTTTGAGAGCGTGATGTGTGGTGACAACGCATGTATGTGATTGATTATTATGGATTTGAGAGTAAAGATAACCCGTGGTTTCATGGTTCTCCTTGCAAGGTTTCCCTTGAAGTTTCATTATTTCATGGGGGACATTCTGTCGTGGATCGTGAAGAAACTTTTGAGATATAGGGCAGATGTGGTGATGGTCAATATTGCCAGATCCTTTCCTGAGAAGAAATACCGTGAACTGAAGAGGGTCTATAAAGACTTCTATCGTCATTTCGGAGAGTTGGTCGCTGAGGCCATATGGTTCGGAGGAAGCAGTTATGCCCGTCTGAGGAAGCAGAAGATTGTTACTCTGGTCAATCCGGAGGTTCTGACTGATATGTATCAGAAGGCCCCTAGCGTGACTGTTCTGAGTACCCACTGCGGCAATTGGGAACTTCTGGGCGGACTTCCCGGATATGAATCGGAGGACGGCAGGATGTTGGGAATCGGTGAAAAGGCCTTTACTGTCGTATACAAGCCTATGAGCAGCAAAGTGGCCGATAGGGTCTTTGCCCTGAACAGGATTGCGCCTCTGGAAGTGGTAGGCCTCGAATGCGAGGTGGAGTCGAAGAACATACTGAGGTTTTCGTTGATGCACAAGGATGAGAAGAGGATATATATCTATCCTGCAGATCAGGCGCCGTACTACAAGTCGGGCCCTCATCCTATAGGTGAATTCATGAGTCAGCCGACTATGGCTATGACGGGAAGCATGGGTGTCGCATGCAAGTTGTCGCATGCTGTGGTCTATATGAAGATGAAGAGGGTAAGGAGGGGACATTATGAGATGGCTTTCATCCCAATATGCGAGGATGCTTCCGTCCATACCCCTGAGTCACTTATAAGAAGGTATTATGACCTGCTTGAGGAGGAGATCAGAGAGACTCCTGCCAACTGGCTCTGGTCACATAAAAGATGGAAATAGTTAATTGTTAGGAATATGAAAAAGTTTTCCGGATTTGTTTTTGCAATGGCGCTGGCGGTCATCCCGTTCATCGCGTCTGCCCAGAAGACCTCTGATCCAGAGGGTTATCTGACTTATTCTTTGCCTTCGACCGCCATCGTGCTCGATGTGGAGGCGGTGCAGGAGAAGTTCCATGCGGGACCGTATGCAAGATATGCTGAAAAGTATCTCGGCATCAAGGCTCGTCAGAAGGATGAGACCTCATGCCACATCGTGCAGGTGTCTATGACTCCTTTTGTGGAGCCTGACCTTGCGAATAGATATACCCTTGCGGTGAAGAAGAGTGCCGTTGATGCCACTTTCCTGAAGTTGTCGTCTGCCGGTCTGGTTTCGTTTGCCGACGGCAGTTTCGGTGATCCGGTGGTGTGGCGCTTCCCGACTTCCGGCGATGCTGATTTCTCCGGTAAGGGTGTGTCTTCCAATCTGACTTCCGAGTCCGCTACACTTTACAGGAGCGAGAAGAAGGAGTCAGAATACAGCAGGGTTGCCGTGCAGCAGAGCATGGTTGTGGAAAAGACTCTGGAGCAGAAGGCTGCAGAGGCTGCCCAGATGATCCTTCGACTCCGCGACCACAGGCTCAAGATCGTTACAGGAGATACTGATGCGACTTATAGCGGTGAGGCAATGGCTGCTGCCATCCAGGAACTTTCATCTCTTGAGAAGGAGTATATGTCGCTCTTTGTCGGATATTCTGACTTCAATGTCCAGAACATGAGGTTTGATGTGATCCCTTCTGCCGAGAGGGAGAGTCAGATGTATGTGGCTTTCCGTATTTCCGATGCTACCGGTCTTGTGCCTGCGGATAATCTGTCAGGAAAACCGGTGGTGATGGAGATAGTTCCTCAGGAAGTCACTGTGCCGGAGGAAGAAGAGGGCAAGGCTAATGCGAAGATTGTTAACGTGAACTATATGATTCCTGCTATATGTACCGTCAAGATCAAGGAAGGAAACAATCTCCTTGTTCAGGGCAGGATGCCTGTATACCAACTTGGCGTCCTTGCGTCTATGCCGGTTAACACGACTTTACAGTAACATAATTAATAAATATACAAGACATGACAATCAAAGAACTTGATCCACAGATCGTGTGGAAGAACTTTTATGAACTGACTCAGATCCCACGTCCTTCGAAGCATGAGGAACTTGCGGTGGAGTATATGTACAACTGGGGAAAGTCTCATGGACTTGAGACCATCAAGGATGAGATCGGAAATATCGTCATCCGCAAGCCTGCGACTCCGGGTTGTGAAAATATGAAGGGTGTGATCCTTCAGGGCCATATCGACATGGTGCCTCAGAAGAACAACGATACCGTACATGATTTCGAGAAGGATCCTATACAGACATGGATCGACGGTGAGTGGGTGAAGGCAAAGGGTACCACTCTCGGTGCCGACAACGGTCTTGGTGTTGCCATGGGTATGGCTGTACTCGAGTCCGACAACCTCAAGCATGGCCCTATCGAACTTCTCGTGACAGTGGACGAGGAGACAGGTATGACTGGAGCCAACGCTCTGAAGCCGGGCCTCCTTCAGGGAGACATCCTCATTAACCTCGACTCTGAGACGGAGGGCGAACTTTATGTTGGCTGTGCCGGCGGTCTCGACGCTTCTGCATCCGCTGCATATGTGCCTGCAGAGCCTCAGGAAGGCTGGGAGTGCTGGTCTCTTGCTGTCAAGGGCTTCAAGGGCGGTCACTCGGGAATGGACATCATCCTCTACAGAGGAAATGCCAACAAGATCGCTGCACGCATCCTTTATGC
>JAFVHZ010000101.1 GCA_017474265.1 Bacteroidales bacterium
CGGTGGCCTTCATGCCGGAGCAATCCCATCCGGTGACATTCCTGAGCCTGTCATCAGTCGGCTTGTGTTCCACGCTGTTCAGCCTTATGCCTCTGACTCTTATAGGGAGATTCGAAGGATTGTCAACAACGTACATGAAATCTGTCCTGAATATGGACTGAGCCACTTCTGCAACAGGCCTGACGGTGATGCTTATGTCTCCGCAAATGATCCTGACTGGAAGTGAAGACTTGGCGCCACAGGCCTCTTCAGTGAAATGCATGGCTGAGCCGGATATTCCGACATGTCGGGAAAGAATCCTGTTCCTGTCGATGTCTTTGCCGTCGTTAAGTATGCTGATGCTGCATTTGGCGGCATATTTCCCGTTTCCTGATGAGCCTCTCTTCCATTCCGTCTCGAAGAGATGTCCTTCAATGCCGACTGCCTCCGTATCCCATCTGCAGACGGAGAAATCACAGCCGTACCAGTCGCTTCTGTTCAGGTTATACCCTTGATTGTCCGTGAGATATATGTAGATGTCCTGTGGTTTTCCGTTGATGTATATGTCTGTCTCATGATCAGAGGGAGCGACAGGTGAGTCATCATCCACACTCGCCTTTCCGATCACCATGCATGGTGGGATGACCTTGCCGGACTCTAGAAGGTATACATATTCTCCTGTTGCGCAATCATATATCACGAGGTCAAAATCCCCCTCGGCAATGCATGTCCCGTAAGTGTGGTAAGTCCCGTCATCATTCATTATTACCTCTCCGAACCGTATTGTCTCCCTTCCGTCTTTTCCAACTCCTTTAAGACCGAAACCATGGGGTCTTGCTTTCCAATATTTCTGAGCGCGTCTGTCAAGGGCGATATCTGCTCTTACTATTTCGGTAATATGGAAATTGTCCTTCTTATGGAAATTTCTGCTCAGGTCGGCCTCTGCGTTCCATTGCACGACATCCATCCCTGATGTATCGATCTTCCAACTGACCTTGTCGAAATTAGTCTCATCAGGGCACAGGACAAGAGACTGTACGGTATTACGTCTTACATCAAAACTAGAATATGGGTCCTCTCCCAGATAGAAGCGGTATGTGATTTCGCCTGCATAGTATGCGTCCTCCTTCCATCTGCCCTTCATCTCAATGTATGAACACAGGTTTGCTCTATCTTTTATATTGTCAGGAACCTTGGCCCAAGGGTCTGTGTTTTCCGGAAGGAGTACGCCCTGGCAGTTCTCAGGCACATAGAAGCGCATGCTCTCTCCTGACATGAGCATGGCAAGGTCTTCTCCTGTCGCATAATCTCCGTCCGTAATATCATCATTGTCGAGTGCCCTGCTTTCTTCCTCTGAGAAAGGACGGACTGTCCGGGCGGCCTGGCATAGTTTCATTGAGGTGATTTCAAGGCCTTCCACGAGTCCCATGTCTATTGAAAACCAGATGGTGGATATCAGGCGCTCGAGATTTATGTATACTTCGGTCTTTTGCCCTGGAGAAAGATGTATCGTGCCTTTCCAGCACATGGGGATGCCGTCCTGCATGGCCTGAAGGTCCATCTTGAGCGTATGTCTTCTTATGTCAGATTCAGAATCGAATGATGCCGATTCCTCAGTGTTGGCCAATGCATATACATTATATGTTCCGGCCTTCAGAATGGTTTTGTATGTTTCTGAACCCTTTCCGGCCAGGCGCTCGGTCAGAGAGCCGTCTTCTGCATTGAAGAAATATAGGGAAAGGTTGCGTACGGCATCCGCATCACAGTTCAAGGAACTTCTTGTAATCGTGGAAACGGACGCTTTCAATATCACTTCTGATGTGCAGTGATCAGATGTCGTGACAGAATCCCGGTCACATGAGGCAAAGTACAATGCGCCCATTGCAGTGGAGAGGGTTATTATGAGTCTTTTCATATCCGGATGTTTTGATGCGAAAGTATGGACTTCCTATGGAATCATCATCAGATGCTAAAAAAGATACACGAAGTTTTTCTTTTTCTTTGTCTCAGACGGCATGCAAAGATTTATTTTAGCCGTGTTAAAATTTATTTTAGCCATGCAAAGATTTATTTTATCATTATATTTGCTCTGGAATTGTACTTTTACTTATGATTGAAAGAATGAAAAAGATAAGAAATCCTTACATTGGCCTGGAAGAACAGGGCTACAACTGCTTTGCCTGTTGCCCGCAGAATCCTTACGGTCTCAAGATGGAATTTCATGAAGACGGAGATGATGTGGTCTGCATCTGGAACTCCGGTGACAACTATCAGGGCTGGCTCAAGACCCTGCATGGAGGTATTCAGGCAACCCTTATGGATGAACTTGGCGGCTGGATCGTGAACCGTAAACTGCAGACTGCCGGTATGACCACCAACCTGACTATGAAATACCGTCATCCTGTACCGACCGGGGAAGGAGTCAGCATAGAAATACGAGGACATATCAGGGAAATGAAACGTAACTTTGCGTTCATCGAAGCGACTCTGAGCCATGAGGGTAAAGTATGCTCCGAATGTGAGATGACATACTATTGCTTTTCAAAGGAAAAGGCAGAAAGCGATTTCTTCTTTACCGGTTGCGGACTGGAAGACTGATTTTGAAATATTAATTTAATAAATATGAAGAATATCTTAAAAATACTCCTTCCGTTTCTCATGCTTCTTATGTCATGCACTCCTGAATCGGAGCAGAAGGCATTGAGATTTGTCGATGAATCAGTATTCACGAATGTTGTCGGTGATGCCACTAAGGTCGATTTTGTCGTGGAGTGGAATGGGGTTGTGTGGGTTGTTGAGGAACTTCCAGGTGAGGATGGAACCCTGTTGGAGGAACTTAAGCCAGACAGCCATGTAGGCAGACTTGACAGCAGGGGCTATACGGAAGGATCCTTCAAGATAGGCCGGAATGATACAGGAACGGTACGCAGCACCAGTATCGTTCTGAGAAGCACTGCTGGTTTTGAACCTGCCAATGAGGTCGTTGTGACTGTGACCCAGCAGAAGTATGAGGAAAAGAAATAGTCATACCGAAAATCAGAATCCCGGAAGAATGCTATGATGAAGAAGGTTGCAGTTTTATTCTATTGGAACTGAAACTGATTTATTAGCGTTCTTCTGCTTCCGGCTCCTGCGCCACCAGCGGAACCATCTGGCATATATAGGCCCGAGGATGCCTCCTGCCAATGCAGGAATGATGAATGTATATGCGATGTCCCAGAAATCCATGGCTATCTGTTTTTGTTCATTATAAGTAGTTTTACGGCATCATAGACATCCTTGGCTCCGTATATCATCAGGAAGATCATTATGCCTATGCCGAAGAATTCGTCCCTGTTGTTTACCTCGTCCCACCATATGATGATGACGAGGAACCATAATACGGCCTCGGCAAGTTTCAGAAACGGCAGATATCGTGTCGGGGGATTGTACTCCTTGTTCATCCACATCCTGATGAAACGGAATATGAACAGGCCGATGAATACAGTCTGGATGATTATGAATACGGTTCCTGGTGTAGAACCGTAGCCTGCGATGAACAGGCCCAGTCCTCCGAAACATCCTCCCAAGGCCAGAAGGATACCGCTTATGGGATCTTCAAATCTGCTTCTCATGATTTAGAGGATTTTACAGGTGTCTCTTCGTCAATCTCTTTCAGGAGTTTCTGAATATAAAGGTTGATGTTCGTATCGTGTTCGTTAAGTCCGAGTTTCTTTCTTATGGCACTGCTGGCGTTGTAATAACTGCGGCTGTTCAGGTAGGCGACTATTTCCTTGCCTCTGAGACCGATTGCGTGGAGGCAACAGTAGCCTATTTCAAGGTCGGTAAGTCCTTTTTCTTTGAGGAATGCCAGGAAGCGCGGGTGACCGATGATGAAGGACATGCGGGTGGATTCGATGAAACTGTTCCTGTCACTCATCAGTTTCTCCAGTTCGTCATAGGCTCTTTCCGAACAGTTTCCTGAAATATGGGCTGTGATGAATCCGTTGAGTACATTCAGCCTTTCTTCAAGAAGCGTCTTCATTTCATCATTGAGTACGCCTTCCTCTTTCATTCCGGAGAGTATCTCCATTTCCCTTTCCAGTTTTGCGATGTCGCGTTTCAGCCACTTGTTCCTGATCTCGGTCTTGCGTTTCGCGATGGATATCCTGTCAACAATGACTGACGACACTATCACTGTCAGAATGATGACTGTAAGCATCATGTTTCGCGATGCTCTCTCCTTTTCCAGCACCTTCTGCGTGATCTGCTCCTCCAGCATCTCTATATATGCAGCACTGTCGGCAGGCATGCTGATGTCTGTCCTGTCAATCTCCGGACTTACTCCCGTGCATCCGCATAAAACCAGAAAGAAGCATAATATGTAAAGCGGTCTCATGTCGTCGTGTATTATCTTTTGCGAAGATATGTATATTGCCACTAATCGCAAAATATAAAGTTTCATCCGCTTTACGGTATGTAATTATTTGGTATATAGTGTTTTAGGTGTTTTGTTCTGCGTGATGCATCATGCTGGATAAATGTGTAAGTTGCTGTAATATAGCGGTTTGTGTTGTGAGGCTTGTGTTTCGTGTGAAACTTTAATATATTTGTTGCATGCAATTTGATTGTCCAAACCAAACTTTAAATTATGAAACCATGAGTATCTACGATTTTACAGTAAAGAATGCCAAAGGCGAAGAGGTGCCGATGTCGGAATATAAAGGCAAGGTGCTTCTGATTGTGAACACAGCCACAGAATGCGGCTTCACACCTCAGTACCAGGGACTACAGGAGCTATATCTGAAATATAAGGATAAAGGGTTGGAGATTCTTGATTTCCCTTGCAATCAGTTTGGAAGCCAGGCTCCGGGAACGGAAGAGGAGATACAATCGTTCTGTACATTGAAATATAAGACGACTTTTCCGTTGTTTGCCAAGATCGAGGTGAACGGCAAGGATGAGGATCCGCTCTACACCTATCTCAAAAGTCAGAAAGGAGGTTTCCCGGGTAATGACATAAAATGGAATTTCACGAAATTCCTTGTTTCAAGAGACGGGCGTGTTGTGGACAGATACGGCTCTCTCACAAAGCCGGAGAAGATAGAAAAAGATATCTTGAAACTGTTGTAGACAGGTCAATAAAACCATCGACGGATGTGGCTCGCTTCGCAGAAGCACAGGTAAATGCTTCGCTCGGTCACATCCGTCGATGACTAAATGCAGAATAATGTACCGACCGATAATATTATTTCAGTAGCATGTCAATCGAATTATCGGCCGGTACATTGCTATGGTTTTACTGTAGGCTTGTCCGGATTCAGAATCTGATCTATATGATAATGCAGTATGTGATATGAAGGTTCGATCATCGCTCCATGTCCATGACCGTCTATTTCATAAATATAGGTTTCCTCATGACCGACAAGTTTCATCATTCTGTACATATAGGCATTCTCTTCATAACGACCGAACAGTTCCACTTCTCTGTCACCGGTGATCAGGATCAATGGGGCAGAGTCCTTTCTGACATGGTAGAGAGGAGCATATTCGTCGATGGTTGGCTGAAGGTTAGGTATCCCTTTCATGCTTCTGTAAGAGAAATGGCTGATGACCTGGCCGCTGAATGGTATAAGTCCTGCAATATCGTTTGCGTCTATATCATAGTTTGCCAGCCATCTCTTGTCCATTCCTATCATGGATGTGATGTATCCTCCTGCAGAATGTCCTGAAACAAAGATCTTAGAACGGGATCCACCGTATTTCTCCGCATTGGCAAATGCCCATGCAACGGCCGCAGCGCAATCGTCCAGACACTCATCGATCGAGACATCCGGCAGCAGACGGTAGTTGGCTGCAATCACGACATATCCCTTTTCCTTGAGTCTGCCCGACATGCTCTTGCTTCCGCCTGTCAGACCACCTCCATGAAACCACACGACTACCGGACAATCAGTTAAATTTTCCGGATAATAGATATCCAGCTTACAGCGCTCCTGCACATAAGTGTCGCTTGACTGCTTGTAAGAAATATCTTTCAGCAGTTTGTAAGACACTTCCTGAGCGCCGGCACTAAGACCGGCGGTCAGAATTAATATTAAAATTATTAATTTAGATCTCATGGCTAATATCCGTAGTTATTGCCGCCCAAAAGACTGTTTTCGGCAATCTCGTTTGTAGGGATTGCATAGAGAAGATTCTTCTCCGTTCTTACCAGTGAGCGGACATTGGTGTTAAGCGTAATATTCTGTGTCGTATTCATTACATCAAGGTACAATCCCCAACGCAGCAGGTCAAACTTTCTGTTGAATTCCTGGCAAAGTTCAAGTCCTCTTTCCTTCAGAACAAGACTGCGTGCCTCAAGTTTGTCGGTAACGACACCGGAATACAGAGTTGCTGCATTGGCACGTGAACGGATTACATCTACGTCAGCCATTGCCGCGTCCACATTTCCAAGTTCTACTTGAGCCTCGGCCCTGAGAAGATAGGCTTCTGCAAAACGTATGAGCACGACATCCTGGTCCACATACTGTGCCTGCTTCGCTGAATAAAGAGATGGATTTGCTATATCTCCATTGTACCATTTGGTGCAGCATGGTGCAGCATTCATGTTGTTTGAAAAGCCGCTATGGAAGCCGGACAGTTCTGCAGGCATGTTTGCCTCATTGTATTTCTCGGAATTGTATGGGTAACCGTACCAGTTTCCGGTATAAGATGCCCTGTAGTAGTGCCATACTCCATAGACCTGACGATGGTCCTGCTCCTCATAAAGATCGTAGAGGTGTGGCGAAAGGTACAGCCATGCTCCTGCACCGCCATATGGAGCAGGTGTGCAGTAATAAGCGAGACCTGCTGAACAGTATTCCTGCATGGCGTTACTGTTTGCACCCCAGACAAACTCCTTGTTCTTGCGGTTGTTGCCACCCCAAAGGCTGAGATAGTTCGGCATCATATCGAAATCAGTTCCCTTGCGTTTGATAACCTCGTCGCAAAGTTCCTTTGCTCTGGTATAGCAGGCCTCTGCATCGATTCCTTCAGCACCGGCAACCTTATCGCAGTCAAATGTCGTATCTGTGCCTTTGATGTCACAAATCATCTTCACGCCTTCATGTGTAAGAGCACTCGCTCCCATGGTACAGTATACTCTTGCGAGAAGTATCTGGGCAGCGGTCTTGTCTGCATGTCCCCATGCACCGACATTGCCCTCAGAAGGGTAATGGAGATATTCCAGAGATGTTTCCAGATCATTCACGATAGTGTCATAAATGTCTTTGGCCGGTGACCTTGGACACTCGCTTTCGCTTTGAGAAGTCAGTCTGAGAGGGACTGCGCCATACATTCTAACCAGATGGAAATATGCAAAAGCTCTCATGAAAAGCATTTCACCATAATACTGGCGGAACACTTCATTGCCATCCTGGAACGATGCTGTGCCTGAGAGTGTTTCCATCGCAGTGTTGGTTCTGTTGATCAGACGGTAGAATACACTCCAGAGGTCATTGTAGCCATTGTATGAGTAATGCGATGTCACATCACCGGTAGCGGCGCTGTTCATCACCCATGCAGGTGCCATACAGTGATCATGATCCTGATCCACCCATGCCATATAGGTCTGTTCCATCATCCAGTTGTCCCAGAATGTTCCATAGACACCTGTCACAAGCTGTTCAGCTCCTGTTTCGGTTTCTGAAAGTTTGCCCGCTGTGATGGAATAAGGAGTTTCCTCCAGTGAGCAGCCGCACAATGATATGAGGACTGCACCTAATACACTGATAAATATCTTTTTCATTTCTGTCATCATTTAAAATGTCACGCTTACACCGAATGTGAAACTGCGTTGCTGAGGATAAGCACCAGAGTCGATACCGCGAAGCGATGGATTTGAACCGAAAGAGTTGACCTCAGGATCATATCCTTTATACTTGGTGAATGTAAGAAGGTTATTGCCGACTACGGAGAAACGGATATTGTCTATGAAATCCATTTTCTTGAGTTTGAGAGTATAACCGAGTGATACGGTACGCAGTTTCAGATAAGATCCGTCCTCAAGATACTTGCGTGAGAAACTTAAGTCGCGGCCTGAATTGTAGAATATCTTAGGGTAGACGGCATTCTCCGGGTCTACACTGAATGAACCTTCATATACGTATGCAGGGATGTTCTGTGTTGTTCCAAGATTGAAATATCTGAAGTTGTTCATGTTCAGAATGTCGTTTCCATAAACTCCCTGGAAAAGAACGCTCATGTCAAAGCCTTTCCAGTAAAGATCGAAATTGAATCCGTAGAAGAAATCCGGGTTGGCATTGCCGATCCAGTCCTGATCCTTGTCTGTAATGAATCCGTCATCGTCAAGATCTTTGTAACGATACTCGCCGATCCAATCGCGGCGGATGATCACTTCTGTTGCAGGATCATTGCTGTCTGCAGTATAGTCAGGGAACTGAGTCCGGAACTGCTTGCTGGCAATGACTTCATCACGGCTCTTCCAGATTCCATCATCTACGAAACCGTAATATGAACCGATCGGATGTCCGTCCGCCAAAGCATAAGGTCTGAGAGAGTTATATATGGTATTCGGGAACATTGGTTCTTCCGAGAATCCATACATGCAGTTTCTGTTGAATGAGATATTTCCTCCGATGGAGAGTGTGAAGTCCTTGCGGCTGATGGCTGTGACATTGAAGCTACCCTCGAATCCTTCGTTTATTACATTGCCCATATTGTCAAGAATCTGAAGGATACCGGTACTTGGGGCGGTCTGGCGATACTGAAGAAGATCCCGGGTGTCCTTATAGTAGTAATCGAGTTCGATTGTGAGCCTGTTGAAGAGTCCGATCTCGATACCGGCATCATGCTGCCATGTTGTCTCCCAAGTCAGGTCCGGGTTGCCAGGGTTATTTGTATTAGTCACATATCCGTTCTGAACCACAGATCCAAAAGGATAGTTTGCTGAAGCCATAAGTGCAAATGTCTGATATGAACTGATTGCCTGGTTTCCGGATGCACCGTAACTATATCTGATCTTCACATTATCAAGCACCTTCTTGACAGGCTTCATGAATTCCTCCTCAGTCAGACGATATGATACACCGACTGACGGGAAGAATGCCGCTCTCTGTCCCTTTGTGAATTTGCTTGACATATCCTCTCGTGCAGTGAATGTCAGATAATATTTTCCTCCATAATTATATGCGACACGGCCTATCACAGAGAACAACTGTGAATCATATGCATTTGAACTTGCGTCATAGAATTCTGTCGCATCGCCAAGAAGCCAGCCTTGGGTGGTATCTGTTCCAAATCCCTGAACACCGATACGTTTTGTGTAATAGTTTGTTGTCTCCCATGAAGTACCTGCTGTGGCGCTTATGTTATGTTTGCCGAATGTGCGGTTGTACATCAGGAGATTGTCCCAAAGAACAGTATTTCTGTGATAGTCACCTGCATAAGAGCGTCCGCCTACAGTCCTTCCTTCGGCAAGGTCGCTTGGCCAATACCTGTTAGAATTATTCTGAGTATAGTTAATACCAAGAACGCTTCTGAAGATAAGTCCCTTGGCGAGGTTGATGTTGGCGTAGTTGGAAGTACGGATATTGAAGTTCTTGTTTTTGTTCAGAGCCGTCAGATACTCGGTAGGGACTGCGACCATAGAGTATTCCTCGTCCAATTCCTCTGTAGTGTAGACAGCAGGGAATGTTATTGCAGAGCGGATGACACCCTCTGTTCCGTTATTCTGATTGCTTGTTGCAGTCTTCAGGACATCTGATTCTGCAAATGTAGCAGAAATAGATGATCCGATCTTCAACCAATCCTTTATCTGCTTGTTAAGACTTGTCTTCAATGTATAACGGGTATATCCTGAATTCTTGACAATACCGTCCTGGTGCATGTATCCTCCGCTCACGCTGTAGTCCGAGGATTTGCTGCTTCCGGAAATGTTAAGATTGACGTCATGTGTCACACCTGTCTGGAAAATCTGATCCTGCCAATAATAAGAGCCTGTATCAAAGTCATCCGGACCAGGTTGGTAAACACCATCTACCTCCATTCCCGGGTATGACAGCTGTGACTGTTCATACTCAACACCATCAACTTCATAGGTGTTGGCATCAGATGTATTCCTATATGCAGCATATTCCTTTCCTGAGAGTACCTTTATGCGCTTTACAGGATTGCTGACGGTGGTCTTATATGAGAATGTCACCTTGTCGCGTCCCTGAAGTTGTGATCCGGATTTAGTCGTGATGAGGACAACGCCGTTTGCTCCGCGGCTACCATAGATTGCCGTTGCCGAGGCATCCTTGAGTACTTCAATCGACTGGATGTCATTGGGGTTGATTGAAGAAAGAGCGTTGCTGTAGTTTGCCTGAGCTGAATCAAAGTTCATCGAATCGTTATTGCTGTCTCCTACGGGTACTCCGTCGATGACGTAAAGAGGTTCGGTAGAGCCTTGATAAGATGTCGTACCACGGATCTGAATACTGATACCTCCTCCAGGTGCACCGTCATTGGTGACGATATTGACACCGCTGATACGTCCTTGAAGTCCTTGCTCAAAAGATACGGGAGCGTTCTTCATGAGTTGCTCTCCTTTTACCTGTCCTACAGAACCGGTAAGGTCACTTTTCCTCATATATCCGTAACCTACAACGACGACTTCGTCAAGTACTTCCGATCCCTTGAGCACGACAGTCATGCCGTCGGTTGCCGGAAGTTCCACTGTATCGAATCCGGTAAATGAGAATGAGAGAGTTGTTCCAGGTTCACAATCCAGAACAAAGCGTCCGTCAAGGTCGGTAATTGTGCCGACATTGCTCTTTCCAGAAATAAGGACACCGGCTCCGATCACCGGTTCACCTTCTGAATCAACGACAAGACCGCTGATTCTTTCCTTTTGCTGCTGCATCGATGCCGAATAGGAGTCCGCAGCATAAGATTCCGGTATGAAACCGCATACTAGCAAGACACCGGATACCGCAAGCAGTAGAGATAGTCTCTTTTTCATTTTTGATAGTTTTTGGGTTAATAATATGTTTAGTAAGCATGGCAAATGACGATATTCTTTTTAAAATCGGCTACCTTGTTTGTCTACGTCCGTATCAGTATGGGGTACTTTACTCAAAATGGATATATTTTTCACGATAAATGATATTGACGTGCTGCGTGGAATATCTAAATTTGTCATGCTTATAAACATAAGAAATCATGTTACAGAAAATCCTATATGTCTTGGTCTTGATGACGATTTGCATGGAAGTCTATGCAGGCAGACTGTTTCACTCAATCAGTATAAAGAACGGATTGTCTGATGTGTATGTCAGTTCGATTGTACAAGATGAGGAAGGATACATGTGGATTGCCACAAGTAATGGTCTGAATAGATTTGACGGATATCGTTTCAGGAAATATTCCCGTAAACATCTGGGGTTTACATCTGACGTGTTCTCGGATGTACTTAAGGATGGAGCCGGGAATATCTGGGCGTTTTCCAGCGATTGCTGTCTTCTTTATGACCGCGAGGCAGACTGTCTTGTTGATGATCTTTCTGAAGTGAATGCCCGCTTTGGCTTTCCTGACAATGATGTCAATGATATCTTCATAGATAACGATGGAAACATCTGGTGTGTCAGTGATGCGATTTATTTATATGATTTTGCAAAAGCGGAACTGAATATGATTGAAAAGCCTGCACAGAAAGTCATCTGGGTCGGCTCTGGAGCAGGAAACAGATATTATATGACTGAAGATGGGTTGCTTTGGAAAGGGAATAAGATCATTGCTGAATTTCCAGATGCTACGCGTCGGCTCAGATTTTATATAGACAGCAATGAGGTCTTATGGGTATTCTGTCCTGTGGTGCAGATACTTAAGTGCTATGATCCTCGTAACGGGAAATGGTCTGATCATAGCGACATGGCAATGCTAAGCAACAGTTTCATAAATACAATTGCAGACGACAATAAAGGAAACCTGTGGCTGGGAACCAACAGTGGCGGCATAATCGTGGCCGACCATTCGATGTCGTCATGGCATCATATATTGTCAGATGAAAGTCACCAGTTCTCGCTGCCAAGCAATCATATCAACTACCTGTATTCGGACAATAGGAATAACATCTGGGTGGGTACTTCAAAGAAAGGACTGGCATGCTGTCCGCTTGATAACACAAGACCGGAAATCTACCGCCTGAAGTCGACAGAGGACATCTCGACGATAATTGAGGATCGCCATGGTGCGCTCTGGGTCGGAACTGATGGCAAGGGATTGATACAGATGGACATATGGAATGGGGAGCAGAAGGAGTATACGTCAGCCGAGGGGAAAGTTCCTTCAGATCTTATTCTTGATTCGTTTCTTGACAAAGATGGCAATCTGTATTTCAGTACATATGGAAACGGAGTATTTCTCTGGCAAAACGGGAAATATAAACCAGTAAGATGCCAGGATGTCAATTTTGAGGAGATGATAAAGTTCAGCAGGGAAATATTCAAGGATAAGCATGAGAATCTCTGGATAAGAACTTTCAGCAAGGGTGTGTGCTGTCTGAAGCCGGACGGCAGATGGGTACATTATACAAGGCAGAACAGTGCTCTCAAGACAAACTATATCACATCTATGGCTTATTCCTATAAGGATGATGTCATCCATTTGGGTACAAGTATCGAACTGTATGATATCCCGGCTTCCGGGGGAGAACTTAAGAGAAGTGAATTCGAAGGGAATATAACGGAACTTTTCTGTGATTCAAGAGGGTTGCTTTGGATAGGAACGATTGACGGCCTTTATGTCCGTGACAGATATAGGAATATCATCCAGAGGGTGTCGATGAATGACGATGTCTATGAATTCAATATTCTGGGGATTGCATCTGACAGGGATAACAATATCTGGGTGACTTCGAGTAACGGTTTTGCAGATATTGTGGTGATAGATGATCCGCAAGCAGATTCATTGACATTCAGATGTTATCCATACTTTGAAGAAGATGGAATAGGGAATGTTACGTTTGGAAAGAAGGCGATTTATTGTACAAAGCAAGGAGATATTCTCATCGGTGCAGGAAACAAAATTGTAAGGGTTGTACCGGAAAGACCGCATGACGCAGACATAAATGCTTCAGTAGCATTTACCGGAATCAAGATATCAGGTAATAATGACATCTCGGGGATATTGCCTGAACATGTCTGTCTTGATCATACCGATCACCTGACCTTGGATATATCAGCAATGGATTTTCCTAACAGGCACCGTATTTCATACGAATACAGGTTCCGTAACGAAGAAGCATGGACCAGAATTGAAGGCAACCGCATACATCTCAGCAACCTCAATCCCGGTATACATGACCTTCAGGTCAGGGCAACCGGGCCGAACATAAAATGCAAGACCCCGGCTTCCCTTATAGTGACAGTAGAGCCTCCGTTCTGGAAGTCCAAGGCAGCATTGATGATGTATGCGGCGTTGCTTATATTGTTCATCATACTTATCTATTTTCAGTTACAGGAAAAGAACAGAAGAACCCTTGCCGCTGAAAGGCATGAGATGGACGAGGCGAAACTCCAGTTCTTTACCAATATATGCCATGACCTGCGTACCCCTCTCACTTTGATACTTACCCCGTTAGGTAAGATGATGAAACAATATGATGATCATCCTGTCGTGGAGGATCTTAAGATAGTGGAACGTAATGCACAGGCTCTGATGAATGAAGTGAATCAACTTCTCGATTTCAGAAAACTGGATAAGAACAAGGCATCATTCAGCCCGAACCATGATGACATCTGCAGGTTTGTGCAGCAGACATGCGAAATGTTCAATATCCTTTTTTCAGACAACAGCAGCAGACTGGTGACAGACATATCCCGGGATGAGATATTGATGGATTTCGATCCTGACAAGATGCAGCGGATTTTATATAATCTCCTTAGCAATGCATATAAATACAATTCTGATGGAGGTCTGATTACAGTTTCTGTTTCAAAAAAGGGAAAAGATACTGTCGTCATATCTGTGGCAGATGAGGGAATAGGAATAAAAGATGAATGCAAACCTCGTATTTTTGACCGGTTCTATCAGGAGAAGCATGCGAATACATCGTACACAGGTAATGGCATCGGCCTCCATATTGTAAAGGAGTATGTGCTGCTGCACGATGGAATCGTCAGCGTATGTGATAATGAGCCTGGTGGCAGCATATTTACTCTGGAACTTCCGATAAGAGGAACCTCTTCCAGGTTGCAGCCTGAGGCTGTCAATGCCAAGAACTTCAATGGTACAGGGAGACCGACGATATTGATTGTGGAGGATAACGATGAATTCCGTCGATACCTGTCTGAATGTCTGTCAGAAACATATGATGTGATCGAGGCCTCAGATGGGAAAAGTGCGTTGGATGTGCTGGACAGGTTCTCGTTCAGCATTGTGATAACAGATGTGATGATGCCTGTCATGAACGGGATGGAACTGTGCAACCGCATGAAAAATGATGTCAGGTTTTCACATATTCCGGTAATAATGCTGACTGCTGCAGGAAGTCGTGATCAAATGATAAAAGGTTTGAAAGAAGGTGCTGATGAATATATTGTAAAGCCTTTTGATTACGACATATTGATGGTAAAGATTGAACGTTTGTTAAACTTGACTCAAGAAAACAGAAACAGATATAGTGCCAAGGAGGAAATCGCTTCTTCCGATTTGACATTGAGTAAGGTGGATGCCCAACTTTTGGATCGTATAAATGCCTTGATTGAAGAAAATATAGCCAATACAGAGTACTCGGTAGAAGATCTCAGCAAGGAAGTAGGCATATCCCGCAGCGGACTTTATAAGAAACTGATGTTCATAACCGGAAAATCTCCGATCGAATTCATCAGGATAGCCAGGTTGCGCAAGGGGCGTCAGATGCTGGACGAAGGGGAGACGTCCATTTCTCAGATCGCGTGGAGTGTCGGCATTTCTCCGAAGCTGTTTGCCAAATATTTCCGTCAGGAATTCGGATGCCTTCCATCTGAATATATCCATAAGGACTGACGGCATAAAGCCCAGTTACCGGACCTGACTGTTTATAAAACCATCGACGGATGTGACCGAGCGAAGCAGAAGCACAGGTAAATGCTTCGCTCGGTCACATCCGTCGATGATTTGTTATGTCAGAGCCTCTTACTGCTCGTCTACCTGATCGTCAGCGCCTCCCTGAGGACCTGCCTGGCCGTTGAAAGGACCCTGTGCACCTGGCTGAGGGCCAGCCTGAGCAGCCTTTGCCATATCCTCTGAAGCTGCATGCCATGCTGCTTCGAGTTCAGCGTTGTACTTGTCGATGTCAGCGATGTTCTGGTTCTTCACTGCTTCCTTGAGGGAGTTCATCGCGTTCTCGATCGCAGTCTTCTTCTCTGCAGGAATCTTGTCTCCGTACTCCTTGAGGTTCTTCTC
>JAFVHZ010000102.1 GCA_017474265.1 Bacteroidales bacterium
GATGCTGATCATGCAGGTAATCATTGTCATGGATATGCAAACACCCAAGAGTTTTGTTATCCAACCCTCTGATCAGTTCTTCTGGATCCGGCCCGGAGATTGCCGCATGCCCCACATCCACGCATACAGCATCCTTCAGGCATGTTCTGACTGAGAACGGACTCGAGACATGCTTCAATATATCTTTCGGCATTGTATGCCGGTATTATCATGCTAAGTTTCATTTAAACTGATCTTTTAAAGGTTTGGGCAGCGGTGAAGTGAACTTCATCGTCCTTCCGGTATGGGGATGAATGAACGACAGGCAGTGTGCGTGAAGAGCGAGCCTTCCGAACGGATTTGTTGATGCTCCGTATTTCCGGTCTCCTGCGATGGGATGCCCGATCCATTCCGAGTGTACCCTTATCTGGTTCTTCCTTCCGGTCTCCAATTCGAATTCCACCATTGTATATGGCTTGCCCTCGATAGTTTTTCTTGCGAGTGTCCTGCAATGGCTGGATGCATGTTTCCAATCTTTCCTAGGCGGTCTGTCCGGATTTTCCCCTTCCCGAATTTCGTAACTGTGGACTTTCATTGATTTCGGATTCTCGTACAGCCATGTTTCTATCCAGCCTTCTTCATCTTCTATTGTTCCTTCCACGATGGCGATGTATCTTCTTTCCAGAACCGCTTCTTCCCAATTGTCCTGAAGAATGAATTTCGTCTCCTGGTCTTTGGCGAATACAAGAAGACCGGATGTATCGCGGTCAAGTCTATGGACTATGAATACTCTGCCGGCATAGTCTGTCAGCATGGTGTATGCCGTTTCTTCTCCGGATCTGCCGGTAGACATGGTCAGCAGACCGCCGGGCTTGTCCACTATCACAAGCCATCGGTCTTCATAAATGATTCTCACTCCTTCCTTTTTTCTCATGCTGTCGATATCGTCGTGCAAATCTACTGATTTTTTGACTATATTTGCAGGATACAGAATATCTTTTGCTTTATTTGCATCTATCCATTTATGGCACCAGGAATAATATGGGATCCTTTGAGGAAAAGGGAAGTGACGCTCACTCCTGAGGAGAAGGTGCGCCAGTGGTGTATCGGAGTGTTGTCCCAAAGGTTTCAGGTGCCGATGCATATGATGATGAGCGAAGTCGGTATCCGGCTCGGAGGCAAGCAGATGCGATGCGATATAATGGTTTATGACAGGCAGGCCAGGCCTCTTCTGGTGGTGGAGTGCAAACGTCCTGAAGTGGAACTTACTGGAGAAGTTCTTGATCAGGCCATCAGATACAATATGGTCCTGAACGTGAAATATATGGTAATAACCAACGGCACCCGTACGTGCGCATTTGTGCGGACCGGTGAGGGGAACGATATCCGTTTTGTCCCGTTGAAGGATGTGCCGGTATATAATGATATGATATGTCAGCAACAATAACACAAGGGTTTCTGGATCATAAGATATTTTCGATTGTTTCAGAGGTGGCGGCAGAAAAGGGGGTACGCGCATTTGTTATCGGAGGATATGTGCGTGATTGTTTTCTCGGCCGTCCGAGCAAAGATATCGATATTGTGGTGGAAGGCAGTGGAATCGAACTCGCAGAGGCTGTAGGGGAGAGGGTCAGGAGCAATGTGTCGGTCTTCAGGAATTTCGGGACCGCCATGCTCAGATATCATGGGATCGAAGTGGAGTTTGTCGGGGCAAGAAAGGAGTCATATCGCCGTGAGTCCCGCAAGCCTATTGTTGAGGACGGCACTCTGGAAGACGATCAGTTGAGGCGTGACTTTACTATAAATGCCATGGCATTCAGCCTTCAGAAGGAGGATTTCGGTGCTCTGGTCGATCCTTTCGGTGGCATACGTGATCTTGCCTCCGGTATTATCAGAACACCGTTGGATCCTGATACCACCTATAGCGACGATCCTCTCAGGATGGTCAGGGCCATAAGGTTTGCGACGAAACTGACGACTGATGAACAGGCATTTACCATTGTTCCCGAGTCATTGGAGTCCATCAGGCGCAATCGTTCTCGGATGGAGATTCTTTCAAAGGAAAGGATAGTGGAGGAACTGAACAAGATTCTTGTCACTCCTAAGCCGTCCATCGGTTTTCGTCTGCTTGACGAGACCGGCCTTCTTGAATATATCCTGCCGCAACTCGAGAAACTGAAAGGAGTGGAGACCGTTGAAGGCAAAGGACACAAGGAGAATTTCTCGCACACTCTGGAAGTCCTTGACAATGTCGCTGCTGCCGAGATACAGGCTATTGCTGAAGGCCGTCTGAAGGATTATATATTCGAAGACGGAGAGGAGGTCGAAAAAGTCCGTACGGCTCCTAACGTATGGCTCAGGTGGGCTGCGCTTCTTCATGATATTGCCAAACCTGCCACGAAACGGTATGATCCTGCCTTGGGATGGACATTCCATGGCCATGAGGTCGTGGGCGCCAGGTGGATACCGAAGATCTTCCAGAGCATGAAGATGCCTCTTAACGAGAAGATGAAGTATGTCCAGAAACTGGTCGGCCTGCATCTGCGTCCGATTGCTCTTGTGACTGAGGAAGTTACGGATTCTGCTGTGCGACGTCTCCTTTTTGATGCAGGAAATGATATCGATGACCTGATGCTCCTGTGCAATGCCGACATCACTTCCAAGAATCCGCGTAAGGTGGCCCGTCTGCATGCCAACTTCGAACTGGTGAAGGCCAAACTCGTTGAAGTGGAGGCCAAGGATGCCATCCGCAATTTCAAGAATCCGATCACCGGTGACTATGTGATGGAACTCTTCGGCATCGAGCCGTGCAACACAATCGGCATATTGAAGGAGGCCGTGAAGAATGCCATTCTTGACGGGGAAATCGAGAATACCTTCGAGGCGGCCGATGCATACATGCGGCGTCATGCCGCTTCCCTCGGCTTGTATCCGGTTTCCAAGTCTTGACAGACAGTCATTCTGAGGAGCGAAGCGACGTGAGAATCTTGCAGCAATATATATCCTACATCCGTGACATCCGCAGGTACTCCCCACGGACAGTGCAGATCTATGAGTCCGCACTGTCTGATTTTGCTTTATGGGCTGCTGAAGGTGATGTCGGATATACTGATGATGAACTGGTCGCTTCCCTTATTCCGTCGCTGATACGAGGGTATGAAGCGTCTCTTCTCGACGCTGATCCTCCGAAGTCGCCGAAGACTGTCAGTCTGCATCTGTCGGCATTGAGCGGATTCTGCAGGTATCTCATGCAACAGGGACGCCTCAAGTCCAATCCTGTCAAGATCGTCCCCAAGCCCAAGGTCGAGAAGAGGATTCCGCATTTTTTCAAGGCTGCCGCTCTGGAGGAATATTTCGCATCCACGGCCTTTTATTCTGATGATGAGAGTGCTGCTGAACTTTTGTCTCCCGATACTTCTGAAGACAGAAGGAAGGAAGTATATGAGAGATTGCTTCACAGGCTGATCATAATGACCCTTTACTGCCTTGGCATCCGTCGTGCGGAATTGATAGGATTGAGGATTGAAGATGTGGATTTTGGTCGAAATGTTGTAAAAGTACATGGAAAAGGCGATAAAATGCGAGAAATTCCTCTCGTTGTTTCATTGTCTGAAGAATTATTGTTATATTTGAAAGCAGTTGAGACGATGTGCGGCGGGAAAAGGTCTTTGAAGGAACCGTTGTTTGTCACATACAGAGGGAAGAAACTGTATCCAGTGTATGTAGACAGGGCATTGAAGCGTGAACTTGGGAATGTTAAGGGCATCACGGGACGCAAATCTCCACATGTACTCAGACATTCTCTTGCGACCGGACTGATGAATGAGGGTACTGACCTTTATTCCATCAAGCAGATGCTCGGACATTCTTCTCTGGCGTCAACGCAGATCTATACCCACAGCAGCATCGCCCGGCTGAAGACTATTTATGAACAAGCCCATCCAAGGGCAAAAAAAGGAGGTAAAAATGGAGATTAGAGTGCAGTCGATCAAGTTCAATGCAGATCAGAAACTGTTGGACTTTGTAGAGAAGAAGTTCTCAAGACTTGAGAAATTCTATGACGCGGTTACTGCTGTTGACGTAGCGCTGTCATTGCTTCCAGATCATGAAAACAAGAATGTGAAGGTACAGGTGAGCATTCCTGGCAACAATCTCGTTGTCGAGAAGAATGCCAAGACCTTCGAAGATGCAGTAGTGGACTGCGCAGACATTCTCAAGGAAAAACTTGTGAAAGTAAAGGAGAGAAGAGCAGAATAAAAGTTGACGGAGGACGATTCCTCTGAAATAGTTCAGGACAGAAGACCTTTCGGTTTTCTGTCCTTTTTTTGTTTTCACGACAGCCATCATGCTGGCTTAACGGAAAATCCCGGTTGTTTTCAATCTCGGCCAGAAAAACGGCTATATATCTGGCCGCCTCTTAGAAAAACCTGCTTCCGGCCAGAAAAACGGGCTTATTTATGGCCGGCACCGGCGCAAAGCAGGCGGATCAAACCCTTGGGCTCAGCTTGCGCAGCCTGTTTTGAGGAGCAGGCTGACGTATTTGCCAGCTGCGGTGCCCTGCACTACGCAAAGATCTTGGCAAGTCTGAAGATGAAGTTCATTTTACCCTCACACCTTGTGCGACTTTCGTTCAAAACTCGTATATGCTGTGCCCGGTGCAAAAGCACTGCCTGTCGGTCTGGCTAATGATTTTACCAACTTCCATTTTCACTTGATCCGAATCTTTGTTTCAAAGATGTTTCACTTTGTTCTGTATGACAATTCATCGGAAATACCACTATTGTTTTACCTGATGTGTTGATATGAAATGCCTGCCCTCATTTGTGTGATGTCTTGGTTTCCAGCATTTTGACTGATAGGGGTTGTGTCCTCATTAAGGTACCTTTCATCCTCAATGGCATGCATCAAGGAAAGAAACAATTAAACACAACAATAACTAACAACAATTCAATTATGGAAAAGAAAATCTATGAGGCTCCAATGACCGAAGTCATGGAGATCGAATCAGAAGGCATCCTCTGTGCCTCAGGCGGTATTAACCCCTATGAAGAAGATACTCTGGATTGGTAATAACAGCTTAAAACATTAAAAATCATGAAAAGAATTTATTCATTTATGTTTGCGGCTGTTGCAATCTTCGCAGCCGCTTCTTGCCAGAAGGAAATGGCAGAAATAAACAACGGAAAGGGATTCACATTCAGCGCTACAATTGGTAATGAGACCAAGACCGTACTTACGGAAGGAACTAAAATCAACTGGTCAGTTGGAGACGACATCTCTGTATTTGACAACGAAAACAAGGTAGTAACATTTGAGGGTCAGCACACATCAGAAGTGCCTACTGCAAACTTTACTGCACCTGTGTATGAACCTGCAGCAAAAGTCTATGCAATTTATCCAGCTAATGAAGATGCAACATTTGATGGTGAAACAATAGAAAATCTCACCATATCAGAAGTTCAGACTCCTGTTGCAGGTACTTTCGATCCAAAATATGCGTTATCACTTGGAACAGAGACATCAAAGGGAGTATTGACGTTCAATAATGTACATGGTCTCTTCAAGTTTACTGTTGATCAGGAGGGTGTAACTGAAGTATCAATCTCTACAAATGGAGGAGAAAAGATCGCGGGTGATCTTACACTCAGCGTCGACGGAACTCTCAGTGTCGTATCTAATTCAAATGCGTCTTCTGAAATTTCAATGACCGGCACTTTTGCAAAAGGATCGACATATTATATCGCTGCAGTTCCTGGCAAGTATAATTCCGGTATAACTATTTCATATAATGGAACAGCAGTAAAGTCAACCGATAAGCCTGTTGAACTTGTGAAGAATCACATTCTCGGACTTGGTAGTATTTCGGCGCCAAAGACCCTGAAAAGAGTTTGGGGGAAATATGCCGAAACTGCTGATGGTTGGATTGTGATGGGTGCAGGAAACCTTGACCGCGGTATGGCTATGGATGACAAATACGTATACGTATCAAAGTCAACAGCATATGCGCCAGTCATCAAGGCCTTCAACATTGCTGATGGAACAGAGGCCTTCGATGTAGATGTTACAGGTATGGGATCAAGTAACGCTTGGGGAGATGCAATGCAATATTCAGTAAATTGCGTTCGCACAATACAGAAAAACGACGGATCATACATTCTCTTGGCGTGCAACCTTAAATTAGATGATACTCAGGTTCTTGAGATATGGGCATGGGTAAATGGACCGCAGTCGGCCCCAACATGTATAGGGCGTTACGCTTATGACGCTGTGGCAAATGCCCAGGATCATAGACGATTCGGAGACAGATTCGATGTCAAGGGCACTTGGGAGGATGGTGAACTTTGGTTCCCTTCTATGCAAGCAGATGATTATGGTAAGACTCTTGTATTCAAAACGAAGGAAGGTGTAGATAATTCAAATCGTCCGGCTTATTATTATTGCATGGAGCCAACTCAATCAAAAATGAAAAATCTTGCCTTCTATCCAAATTCAGATGAAGTATTTACTACAGCAGATGGAGTAGCTAAGTTTGTAAAGAACGATGGTACAAAAACCACTCAAGGATGGACTCAATGGTCTGTAACATCAGATTACACATCTAGTCATTCTCTTACTTTCGGTTATAATTTCTTCGAAATGAATGGTAAGAAATATATTGCTTATGTAAAACTAGATAAGGCCAATGGTAAAACCGGACGTCTCATTGTAATAGAAGACGGTAATGGCACTCTTGACGGATTTAAGTCTGCCCTTACATCGAACAAAGTTGTATGGGAATTCCCACTCCAGCATGCAACAGATTTTGCAACAGAATCACCTTGTTCAACTGGTAATTCATGCGGAAACTGCAAGGTGGTTACCGTCGATGGAGTGACATATATCGGAGCGCATATTCAAGGACTAGGATGTTCTGTCTTCAAATTTGAATAATCATAGCAGCAGGCACAATTTGCACACTGTTATGTTGAATCAACAGTGTATCTAAAAACCCGAGGCTTTCCACAACGGAGAGTCTCGGTTTTTAGTAATTACACTCAAGTCAAAACTTGCTGCTATCCTGATTTACACTAAATGTTAGGTAATGCTATACAAGTTTACACAATCTGTCATGATATCCCAGCCAGAATCAAAAAATCCTCCTGTTTTTTGATTCCAAATGAAAATAAATGGATAAAACCCACTCTTTTTCCACAAAACAGACATCAGAATCAAATAATCGTGCGATTTTTTGATTCTGACCGGAGAACTGTTTAAAAACAGAATACCACCTTGGATGTTATAAGGTGCAGAAATGGCGAAGGAGCAGCCTACACTGCTGGCAGATGAAGTAATGTCGACCCCAATTCTGTTCGAAGGCGAGTGTAGACAAGTATATCATTCCCTAAAATATAATCTGGCGAGGCATATCGTGATGTATACCTCGCCATAATTATACGAAAATTGTGATCTGATTATTTTGCAGAAACCTTGAAGAGGGACAAGCCAGCCTTTTGTGCCATAGCAGCAATATAGATTTCTCCATTAATCTCGCGGACACAGCAGTCACATACTGTGTTTCCACCACCAACGCCTTCTGCTTCCATATTGTCGGCATTTTGAAGCGGAGCCTCGTATACAAGCCTGGTTGCGAGATTATCGAATGTATCCTGCATTTTGTCTAATGTGCTTGCATCTGACTGTACAATCTGAAGGCGTGGTTTGTCATTTCCTTTAATAAGTGACGTCCATGCTACAAATTTTTCGCCTGCTGCCTCAAAGAAATTATATCCAAATGTCTTTGCGAGTGCTGGGTATGTCTTAACCTCAGTACCACCATTCATCAGATGCGCTCCGATAGAAGAGGTAGTAGAAATCAAGCAGTAAGATGCTTGTCCTGGGTACCATGCAAGTTCACCTATTGTATTTGCATCATCATTAGTATCTTTACGACTAGGTTCAAGCCAAGTAAAGCCGTTTCCAGGCCATACAATTGCTGTCATTGTGTCTCCGCCCTGGAAAGTGCGAACCCAGTATTGTGCTGTTTTATAATCGCCATAGACCGAGAATTTGTCACCAAATCTTCGATTTGCTCCGTTTTTGCAAGACCATATTTTTACTGGAGCATTTGCAGTGCCATTTTCATATGCAGCAAATACCAATGTTTGTTCTGATAAAGCAAGATTGCATACCACCAGTACATCTTTTCCACCATTAATTTCAGGATCGGAATTCTTCACCATTCTAACACATGAAGTATAATGAGTAGCAGTTTTCAAATCCTCAATGATTGGAAGAGTTCCAGCATATGATCCGTCAGAAACCTTGAATTTATGGATGTTTCCAGATTGGTTTGTTTCAGGTATGTAGATATATTCATCATCCATTGCAAGGTTACGGTCATTACCATCAAGGGATGACACTAATGAATTGGACCATGCAGTTGAACCTTCCCCGTAGTGTCCCCATACTCTGGTTACGTTGATAGCCGATTCTACAGGCTCTTCTGTTACTTCAGGGAATTTCACTATTCCGAAATTAATGATCTTGCCGACAAGATAATTGTTTGATGCGTCTGCGTATTTTGGACCTACAACAGTCTTGACTACAGTCTCATCGAATGCAAGGGTCATATCCGCTAGGTTTCCTCCTGGAATAAACGCAATGTAGTAAGTTTCACCTATTTTAAATGATTCACCGGCAGCAGGTTTGAGGGTAATTGATTTTGAATCATTAACTGGAGTAATAGTACCATCTTCTACATTGTATGTGAAGCGTCCTGCAATATGTCTTAGTCCTCCGTTAGTAAAAGTCACTGATGAAGGAGCCTTAGTTCCTCCAATAGTAAATTTAATGAGACTGTTAAGGTTCTTGAACTCCATTACACCACTTCCTTCTTCAGTTTCTTTACCAAAAGCCACTGCACATGTTGGATCGAATCCACCTTCCACAGCCGTTTGTGTGCCTCCTATTCTTAACGGAGTAATATTGTTATCTTTTAAAGTAGCATCCGGCTTTGGCGGATATACAGCATATGCACATCCTTCACCTGGATTGAAATCATTGGCAGTAAAAGTATTCGTTGCTGATTCTGCCTCAATTTGTCCTGTAAATGTAACTGCTTTTCCATCGGCGTCAAATACAGAGATATTATCACCTACAGACCAGTTTACCTTATTACCTTCTGCGAGGACGGTCTTTGTCTCGAGAATGGTTGCACTGAATGTGTACTGCTCGCCACTATTGTTTTCAAGTGGCTCGTTTGCCATTTCCTTCTGGCATGAAGCGGCTGCGAAGATTGCTACAGCCGCAAACATAAATGAATAAATTCTTTTCATGATTCTTGATGTTTTAGACTGTTTACCAATTTAATTCGTCACCGTAACCTCCGATTGAGTTTCCGTTCAGGTCCTGGACAGATCCACAGAGGATGCCTTCTGATTCGATCTCCATGACTTCGGTCATTGGAGCCTCATAGATTTTCTTTTCCATAATTGAATTGTTGTTAGTTATTGTTGTGTTTAATTGTTTCTTTCCTTGATGCATGCCATTGAGGAAAACATCTGTGGTGTAGTGTGGTGTGATTAAATCCGTGCAAAGGTATATGTTTTTTCTTAATATGCAATATGATAACTGAAAAATCTGATGGAATGTGTATTTCTATGATACCTATAATATTATTTATCGCTTAGGATAGTGCCGCCTGCTATAGAATGGTACAGCAAATGATGGATAATTATGAAAATTGCATTACCTTTGTAGGCTATGGCAAAAGGCTTTGTAGAGACCGACACCCTTTGTCGGGATATAGTTAAGGATGTCCGTGCAGGCATTTTCAAGAGCGTCTATCTTCTGATGGGCGATGAGCCGTATTATGTCGATATGGTGTGTGACGAGATCCTGGAGCATTGTCTTGATGAGAGTGAAAAGGATTTCAATCAGACAGTATGTTACGGAGCGGATGTGGATGCGGATACAGTGATTACCGCAGCGAGACGTTATCCTATGTTTGCGGACAGGCAACTAGTAGTAGTCAAGGAGGCTCAGATGATGAAGAGTCTCGAAGAACTTGCGGTCTATTGTCAGAAACCGTTGGAGTCGACAGTGCTTGTGATTGCGATGCACGGTGCCGCGGCTGACAAGAGGAAGTCTCTTTATAAGACCGTGTCCAAGATGGGTGTAGTCGTGGATTCCGCCGCATTGAGGGATTATGAGATGCCGAGATGGATATCGATGTTCTTTCAGGGCAGGGGACTGAGGATCACTCCGGATGCTGCAGCGCTTCTGGCCGAACATGCCGGAACCGATCTGAACAAGATTGCCGTTGAGACGGAGAAGATGCTCAAGAATCTTCCGGAAGGTGTTTCTGAGGTGAATGTCTCGGATATTGAGAAGAATGTCGGGATAAGCAGACAGTTCAGCGTATTTGAACTGACCAAGGAACTTTCCATGAAGAATTCCGCGAAGGCTCTCAGGATTGCTTCATACATCGGCTCTGCCGCTAAATTCGCGATGCCTATGGCTGTGAGTGCCCTTTATACTCATTTCTACAGGATCCTCAAGTACAATGCACTGCTTATGAGTGATCCTCGTCCGGGAAATGACAAGAAGGCCAAGGTCTTGGGAGTCAATCCGTACTTCTTCAGCGAATATGACACTGCGGTAAGGAACTATCCTGTGAAGAAGTGCATGACAGTGATCGCTCTGCTGAAGGAGTATGACTTCAAGGGCAAGGGCGGAGATGTCGGAGAGGCGACGCCGGCGCAACTGATGGTGGAATTGACCGCTAAGATTTTGAATGTGTAGTAATTTAATAATAGTGACATGGGTTTGATACAATGTAAAGATGTCTGCAAGAGTTTCGGCGAGAAGGTCGCTCTTGATCATGTTTCGGTAGACATCCCGAAGGGAAAGATTTTCGGTCTTCTCGGACCTAACGGTGCGGGAAAGACCACTCTCATACGAATCATCAACCGCATTACCATTCCGAATGGGGGCGAGGTGCTTTTCAACGGCCGTCCGATCACTCAGGATGATGTGGAGAAGATCGGTTATCTGCCGGAGGAGCGTGGACTCTACCGTAAGATGAAGGTTGGTGAACAAGCCATGTATTTCGCTCGTCTGAAGGGTATGTCATCTAGAGAGGCGGCACAGGAACTGAAGAAGTGGTTTGTCAGGTTCGGCATAGAAAGTTGGTGGAACAAGAAGGTGGAGGAACTGTCAAAGGGTATGGCCCAGAAGGTCCAGTTCATCACTACAGTTGTCCATAAGCCATCCCTTCTGATTCTTGACGAGCCGTTCTCAGGATTTGACCCGGTCAATGCGCAGATCATCCGCGAAGAGATCCTGCGTCTGAAGGAAGAAGGTGCCACCATCATCCTCTCTACCCACAATATGGAGTCTGTCGAGGAACTCTGC
>JAFVHZ010000103.1 GCA_017474265.1 Bacteroidales bacterium
GGTGGTCCGTGCTCTGGAAGTCTGTCTGATGACAGGAAAGCCGTTCTCTTCGTTCAAGACGTCACAGGCCAAGAAAAGGGACTTTGAAATAGAGAAGATTGGCCTCATGCGTCCTCGCGAGGTCCTTTACGACAGGATAAATCGCAGAGTCCTTCAGATGATAGACGAAGGACTTGTCGAGGAAGTGCGTTCGCTGACGGAATATCGCGACCTTGCAGCCCTGCAGACCGTAGGTTACAAGGAGATATTCGACTGGTTCGATTATCAGGATGGAAAGGTCTCTCCTGACGGCTGGGGACCGACCTCTCCTGGCGACGGGCCTGTCACATCACTGGACCGCGCGGTGGAACTGATCCAGCGCAATACCCGCAGATATGCCAAACGCCAACTCTCCTACTGGGGGCGCGACAAGTCGATCAACTGGCTGGAACTGTAACCGACAGACCGATGGCAAAACGAAACGTTTTCCTTTTTTCAGTTTCGTGTGCCATCGGTCTGTCGGTTATCGGTAATTGTCAGTTGGCGACGTCGCAGAGGAACTTGATGCGGACGAGGCGTACTTCCTGCTCGTCGTAGTCGCTTCCGAGGTCTTCCATTGCAGCCTCCAGAGAGTCGGACTCTGCTTCTTCCTTGAAATAGTCGAAGATGTCATCAACTACGTCTTCGTCCAGAGTCTGCTCTATGTAGTAGTCAAGATTGAGTCTGGTGCCGGAGAATACGATGGCCTCAATCTCATCGAGCAGTTCCTCCATGTCCATCCCTTTGGCATCTGCAATGTCTTCGAGAGGCAGTTTCCTGTCGACGCTTTGTATGATGTATACCTTGTTTACAGACTTGTTCACGGTGGATTTCATGACGAAGTCGTCAGGACGGACGATTTCGTTTTCCTCCACATAACGCGAAATCAGTTCGAGGAACGGCTTTCCGAACTTGCGTGCTTTTCCTTCTCCGACGCCCTGGCAGTTCTTGAGTTCGTCAATGGTCAAAGGATACATGATGGACATGTCTTCCAGTGAAGGATCTCCGAAGATGACCCATGGCTGCAGTTTCTGCTTTTTGGCCACGTCTCTGCGCAGATCCTTGAGCATTGACAACAGTTGGGCGTCGCCACCACCGCCGCCGCGTGCCGCCGCCGCTGTAGCGGTTATGTCGTCATCATCATCCTCTCCTTCGGCGAATTCGCGGTCTTCCGTAAGCATTATCTCATATGGCTTTACGTAGAAGGCCTTGCCTTCTTCTGTCACTGATATGAGACCATATGACTCGATGTCCTTGTAGAGGAAGTGAAGGATCATTCCCTGATGAATCACTGCGTTCCAGAATCTTACGGAATGGTCCTTTCCTGCTCCGTAGAGTTCGAGTTTGTCGTGCTTGTATGACTTTATCAGCGAGTTCATCTCTCCTGCCAGAATATTGGCGAGGTGCTCCATCTTGAATCTTTCCGGAAGACTTTGGATCAGTTCTATCACGGTAGACATTTCCTCACGCCCGTCAAACTGCTTCTTAGGATGCAGGCAGTTGTCGCAGGAGCCGCAGTTTTCCTGTGTGAATGTTTCTCCGAAGTAGTTCAGGAGCAGTTTCCTGCGGCATGAGTTGGACTCGGCATAGGCAACGGTTTCCATGAGGAGCTGCTTGCCGATCTCCTGTTCCGCTATAGGCTTGCCCTGCATGAACTTCTCAAGTTTCTGGATGTCCTTATAACTGTAGAAGGTGATGCATTGTCCTTCCTGGCCGTCGCGTCCCGCTCTTCCGGTCTCCTGATAGTATCCCTCGATGCTTTTAGGAATGTCGTAGTGGATGACAAATCTTACGTCAGGCTTGTCGATTCCCATTCCGAACGCGATGGTCGCCACGATGACGTCGATTTCCTCCATGAGGAACTTGTCCTGGTTGTCTGCACGCGTCTTGGCATCGAGCCCGGCGTGGTAAGGTGCGGCCTTTATTCCGTTGATGTTCAGCAGTTCGGCCAGTTCTTCCACCTTTTTCCTGCTAAGACAATAGATGATGCCCGACTTGCCCGGATTCTGCTTTATGTATCTGATGATGTCCCTTTTAGGGTCGGACTTGTCTCTTATTTCATAATAAAGGTTCGGACGGTTGAAGGACGACTTGAACACAGTGGCGTCGGTCATTCCGAGGTTCTTGATGATGTCGCTCTGAACCTTAGGGGTCGCCGTGGCGGTCAATGCTATTATCGGAGAAACTCCGATTTCTTCAATGATGTTGCGTATCCTTCTGTATTCCGGACGGAAGTCGTGGCCCCATTCTGAGATGCAGTGAGCCTCGTCTACGGCATAGAAGGATATCTTGATCTCCTTCAGCATCGCTACGTTTTCGGTCTTGGTAAGTGATTCAGGGGCAACGTACAGGAGTTTTGTGGCTCCCGACAAAAGGTCGTTGCGCACTTCTGCAATCTGAGCCTTGCTCAATGACGAATTCAGGAAATGTGCTATGCCGTCGTTTCCGGATACAAAGCCTCGGATGGCGTCCACCTGATTCTTCATCAGGGCGATGAGCGGAGATATGACTATGGCGGTCCCCTCCATCACCAGAGCGGGCAACTGATAGCACAGTGACTTTCCGCCGCCCGTAGGCATCAGCACAAAGGCATTTCCACCGTTTACCAGGTGGTTGATGATGCGTTCCTGGTCGGCCTTGAACGAGTCGAAACCGAAGAATTCCTTAAGTTTGGCATGTAGGATGGCGGAGTCTGTCTGCATAGCCGGATAAATTTGCTTACTAAGTTAAATGATTTTTTTCGACTCGTCAAAATTTTTCGACATTATTATTCATGTGCAATGAAAAATGATTAGGAATAAAAAAAATCTGTATATTTGCAGATTGGATTGACAATTATTAACATTAAATATTTTTAATTACATGAAAGCAATCAAAATCTTCGCAGCAGCGCTTGTGGCAACTTTCGCGCTGTCATGCACAACAGGAACAAAAAGCAATGTCGCAGTGGATGCTGAACTTCCAACAGCGGCCGAAGTGGATTCAGTAAGTTATCTTATCGGTGTGAACTTCGGTTCATTCCTCAAGGGAAACAATTTCGCAGAGGACCTCAATGAGATCAACATGGCGGAACTCAAGAAGGGTATGCAGGACTTCCTCAAGGCTGAGGGTTCTCCATATGATGCAGATTTCGGAGCACAGTTCAAGATCGACCCTAACAAGATGGGTCAGATCCTTAACGGATACATCACAAAGAAGCAGAATTACAAGGCTGCTGTAAACCTTGCAGAAGAGAAGGCTTTCCTTGCAAAGAACGCCAAACTTGAGAATGTTGACACAACAGCAAGCGGTCTCCAGTATACAATCATCTCAGAGGGTGCAGAGTATAAGGTGGCTCCTCAGGACACAGTATGGGTTAACTACAAGGGAACTCTTCTTGACGGTACAGTATTCGATGAGAACGATTCTACCCAGTTCATCGCTAACCGCGTGATCAAGGGTTGGACAGAGGGTCTCGGTCTCCTTGGTGAGGGTGGAAAGGCTACTCTCTACATTCCTTCTGAACTTGCATACGGCGTGAGAGGAAACCGCAGCATCGAGCCTAACTCTACACTGATCTTCGACGTAGAGGTACTCAAGGTAGGTAAGTTCGTGCCTAAGGAGGAGAAGTAATGGCAATGGAACTCGAGGGCAGGATTGTCCGCAAACTCAATGTCCAGACAGGAACCTCAGCAAGAGGTGCCTGGGCTAAGCAGGAATTCATTTTCGAGTATCAGGAAGGCAGTTATCCCTCTCAGGTATGCATGAATGTCTGGGGCGAGGATAAGGTCAAGGATCTTGAGAAGTATCAGATCGGTGACAAGGTGAAGATTGCCTTTAATCTCAGCAGCCGCGAATACAATGGACGTTGGTATACGGATGTCAGGGCATGGAGAATAGAGCCGGTAGCGGCCCAGCAGCAGGATTATGCTGCAGGTGCTGTGGCGGGTGGAGCCGGATATGTGGGAACTCCCGCTCCTGCTCCGGCACCTGAATATGACTATGCTGCTTCTGCCGGAAGTTATGCCGCTCCGCTTGAAGACGACCTTCCGTTCTGATTGATTCAAGACTAGGATGACAGCGACCCGGAAAAATCGTGAGGTTTTTCCGGGTCGCTTGTTGTTACGGCTGTTGTCTGTAAGAAAACCTGTTGCGAGTCGGAAGAATGATAGAATCTTTCCGGTTCGCGACAGATCATATAGGCAGTTGGACAAGTCTGCGGCTCTCATAGTGGGATGTCCATCTGAATCCCAAGGACTTCAGCATGGATACGGAATTCATGAAATTGTGACCGACTCTTTCAGGGTCGTGCGAGTCGGAACCGAGGCTTATGGCCTCTCCGCCCATCTCTCTGTATCTCGCCAGCACATCCATGTCGATGCTTACTTCGCGTCCGTGGTAGTTCTGGTAACTCTTTGTGTTGATTTCCAATGCTTTGCCTTCCTGTATCAGATAGCGGAACATTTCGTCGAGGATGTCGCTGAAGTCACGGTATCTGAGACAGCACTGAGGATATGGGGCGTATCTCACGACATAGTCGAAGTGTCCCATGATGTCGAAGTCCTTGAGCCATGTCATCTCCTTGAAGATGGTTTCGAGGTAGTGTCCGTATGCCTCCTTCCAGTCTTTGTCTTCGTAATATCCTCCGTAGAAAGGGTCTATCCCGTCGAGGTAGTGGACGGACGCTATGACCTGGTCGAATGAGTTGTCCGTCAATGTCTTCCTTATCTGCTCATGGCAGTCTTCGTGCATGCCGATCTCTATGCCTTTCAATATCTTGACGGAAGATACCATGTCCTGAACACGGTCGATTTCCGCCTGCTGTCCTGCGATGTCGAATGTTTCCGGAACGAGGTTTTCATATGCAGCCTTCATTTCCGGAACGAAATAGTCGCAGTGGTCTGTGAACGCTATGCCTCCTAAGCCTTTTGCGGCTGCTTCAAGGACGCTTTTTTCGACGGAAGTCCTTTTGCCGTCGAAGGAAAACTCACTGTGATTATGATTGTCAAATAAAACCATGGGGATAATGCGAAAACGGCCGCAAAAATAGCAAATTTTTTGCTATTTTTGCAGATTATGCCATATTGGCGATATGTGGGTATCATATATAATTGATAGAAAAGATGATAACGTTCGGTTATAGGAATAAGTTCAACGGCCCCATCAGGGCTTTGACTGCCATTGCAATCGGTATAGTGATGGTGCTTAGCAGGACTAATGCTCTCGAACTTGCTGTAAGAATAATTGCGGCCTTCATTTTCGCTTCAGGCCTCGTGTCTCTTATCGTAGGATACAGGAACAGGGCTAACGGCGCTATGGGGCTGATGAGTGTCAATGCCATAGTGGACATGATCCTGGGATTTGCCCTTTTCATGTTCCCGGGCTTCGTTGCCGGGCTCCTCATATATCTGATCGGTTTTATACTGATAGTCTTCGGGGCTATGCAGATGATGTCCCTTCTCAGTGCCAACCGTGTCATGAAGGTCGGAGTGTGGTCTTTCATATTCCCGTTGCTGGTGCTCGCGTCCGGCGTTTTCCTTGTCTTCAACCCGTCTTTCGTGGGTGAGGCTATAGGTGTGGTGGCCGGTGCTGCTCTGATCGTGTATGGCGCTTCCGAACTGCTGTCATCATGGAAGATGAAGAAGGCGATGGACGAGTACGGGAGTGCGGGAGAGCCTCCGGTAGTGAAGGATGTCGATTACGAAAAAGTTGACGAACAGTAGGATATGATTCCACAGGAAACGGTGAACAGGATACTTGATCTGGCGCAGATCGAGGACGTAGTGGGCGATTTCGTGACCCTGAAGAGGGCGGGATCGACCTACAAGGCCTGTTGTCCGTTCCATAATGAGAAGACGCCGTCTTTTGTGGTGTCTCCGTCGAAAGGAATCTTCAAATGCTTCGGTTGCGGAAAGTCGGGCACTGCAGTTGGTTTCGTCATGGAACATGAGAGCATGTCCTATGTCGAAGCCTTGAAATACCTTGCGAAGAAGTACAATGTGGAGGTGGTGGAGACGGAAGAAACGGCCGAGGACATCATGCAGAGGCAGAGGAACGAGAGTCTGCTTCTGGTGTCCGAGTTTGCCGGAAAGTTCTTCCAGGAGAGCCTGAAGACCCAGGAAGGTCAGACTATAGGCTGGCAGTATTTCAAGAGCCGCGGTCTGGAGGACGAGACTATCAGGAAATACGGCCTGGGATGGGCTCCGGTGATGAGGACGACTTTCACGGAGGCGGCCCGTGCTGCCGGGTACAAGGAGGAATACCTTCTGGATACCGGCCTTTGCAAGAAATACGATGACGGCAGGGTAGTGGACACCTTCCATGACAGGGTGATGTTCCCTATACATTCCGTGAGCGGACGCATCATAGCATTCGGGGGACGTACCCTCAAGACCGACAAGACCATCCCGAAATATGTGAATTCCAAGGAGACGGAGATATATGTGAAGAGCAAGTCTCTGTACGGAATATATTTCGCGAAGAACGAGATTTCACGTCAGGACAAATGTATCCTCGTGGAGGGCTATCTTGATGTTCTTTCGATGCACCAACTCGGTATCCGCAATGTGGTGGCATCCAGTGGCACGTCCCTTACGGTGGATCAGATACGTCTGATACGCAAGTTCACAGACAATGTGACGATCATTTATGACGGTGACAATGCCGGAATAAAGGCAGCCCTGAGAGGAATAGGTCTGGTGCTGAAGGAGGGTCTGAATGTCAAGGTGGTGCTTCTGCCTGAAGGTCAGGACCCTGATGATTTTGCGAGGAAACATACTCTGGAAGAGGTGCAGGACCATATTGCACGCAACGAGCAGGATTTCATCGGCTTCAAGACAGACCTTCTTCTTGATGAGGCGGGGGGAGACCCTCTCAAGCGTGCGACACTGATCAATGATGTCGCGGATACGATAGCCCTGATTCCTGATGCCATCAAGCGCGCTGTATATATCCAGACATGTTCCGCCAAGTTCGATATAGACGAACAGATACTGACCGAGCGCGTGAGCAGGTCACGTACGGATATGCTCATTGCCGACAAGAAGGAGCATGACCGGGCAAGAGAACGTGAAATGGCCAGAAACCGTCCGTCCGATGATGTGCCTCCTCCTGAGATTCCGGATGAATATGTCCCGTATGATGATTCCGGATATATGCCTTCCGTGCAGCAGGTTCCGGTGGAGGTTCCTGTCGAGGGCATTGTCGTCACAGAGCCGTATCTGGCGCCATGCGAGAAGGAACTTCTTGGCTTCATTCTGGAGGAAGGATGCACGGACCTGGATTTCGACAGGGATTCAAGGTTCTATGTCGAAGGCGAGAAGATTAATGTGGCTGAATTCATTGACGGAATTCTTGCGGATGATGATGCCGATTTCGTGAATCCTTCATACAGAAAGGTTTACGAAGAATACTTCAGGATGTATGATGAGGGCCTTGAGCAGGGGCAGATGCGACGGAGACTTCTGGATCATGCAGATGCAGAGATAGCGGCTGTTGCAAAGGATCTTCTGATAGAGAAGCATCCGTTGACTGTAAAGAACTATGAGCAGTCTCTGACTGCAACGGCGACACGCCTTGTGATATATGTTCCTAAGACGCTTCTGACCTATCAGTGCAAGAAGGTGGAACTGGAGTCACGCAGACTTACGGATGAACTTGCCGTGACGACGGATGCCGGCCGTCAGATGGAGATACTCGCGACCTTGGGAGAGTACAACCGCCTGCGTACCCGCCTGAACAACGAACTCGGCAGGGTCTGATTTACGATAAAATGTTAAAATAGAATAATATATGGAAAAGAAATTCAACAGAACGCTTGTGACCTGTGCGCTTCCATACGCGAACGGTCCTGTTCATATCGGCCACCTGGCCGGTGTATATGTGCCTGCAGACATCTATGTGAGGTACTTGAGGATGAGGGGAAAGGATGTTCTCTATGTCTGCGGATCGGATGAGCACGGAGTGCCTATCACCATCAAGGCACAGAAGGAAGGCTGTACTCCGCAGGATATCGTGGACAGGTATCACAAGATCATCAAGAATTCCTTTACCGGACTTGGCATCAACTTCGACATCTATTCGAGGACTTCGTCAAAGACGCATCATAAGAACGCTTCCGACTATTTCAGGAAACTTTATGATGAGGGCAAGTTCATCGAGAAGGTGAGTGAGCAGTATTACGACGAGGAGACCAAGACCTTCCTTGCTGACCGTTACATCACCGGAACCTGTCCGCGTTGCGGTGCTGAGGGTGCATATGGAGATCAGTGCGAGAAATGTGGTGCGACTCTCAGTCCGGATGAACTGATCAATCCTAAGTCAGCCCTCAGTGGTGGCGAACTCGTGAAGAAGGAGACCAAGCATTGGTATCTGCCTCTGGACCAGTATGAAGGATGGCTTTCTCAGTGGATTCTTGAGGGTCATAAGGAATGGCGCAGCAATGTTTACGGACAGTGCAAGAGCTGGATTGACGGCGGTCTTCAGCCTCGTGCCGTGAGCCGTGACCTTAATTGGGGTGTGCCTGTTCCGGTAGAAGGCGCTGATGGCAAGGTGCTTTATGTATGGTTCGATGCCCCGATCGGATATATTTCAAACACTCAGGAACTTCTTCCTCAGTCATGGGAGAAATGGTGGAAGAGCGAGGATACGAAACTGGTCCATTTCATCGGAAAGGACAACATCGTCTTCCACTGCATCGTGTTCCCGTCAATGCTCAAGGCGGACGGAAGTTATATTCTTCCAGACAATGTGCCTGCAAATGAGTTCCTGAACCTCGAAGGCGACAAGATCTCGACATCACGCGGATGGGCCGTATGGCTTCATGAGTATCTTGAGCAGTTCCCGGGGCAGGAGGACGTGCTCCGCTATGTGCTGACTGCAAACGCTCCTGAGACAAAGGACAACGATTTCTCATGGAAGGATTTTCAGGCCCGCAACAACAGCGAACTCGTGGCTATCCTCGGTAATTTCGTGAACCGTGCCGTAGTGCTGACCCATAAGTATTTCGAGGGCCGTGTGCCTGCAGACCTCAAGCCTGAGGCGATAGATGCCGAGACTCTTGCTCAGATCCAGCCTTTGCGCGAGGCCATGGAGAAATATCTTGATGGCTACAAGTTCCGCGAGGCTCTCAAGGAGGCCATGAACATTGCGCGTCTGGGAAACAAATATCTTACTGATACAGAGCCTTGGAAGGTGGCAAAGACAGATATGGACAGGACAGCGTCTATTCTTAATGTTTCACTTCAGATATGTGCTTCTCTTGCAATCGCATTCGAGCCGTTCCTGCCGTTCTCGTCTGAGAAACTCCGCAGCATCCTGAATGTAGGCATCGCTGCCGGCACAGACCATCGTGCAGGCGAGGAGGGTGCTGTCAGTGAAAACATCTATGCAGCAGGTGAGGGCGCTGCCCTTCATACCGGCATTGCATACGACGGCCTTACCCTCTCATGGGACGATCTCGGCAAGGCTTCGATCCTTCCTGCCGGTCATGTCCTCAATCAGCCGACCCTTCTTTTTGCGAAGATCGAGGATGAGGTCGTGGATGCTCAGATTGCGCGTCTTGAGGCTATCCGTGCTGAGCGTGAGGCTGCGGCGAAGGCTGCAGAGGCCGCTGTCGTTACTCCTCAGAAGGAAGAGTGTACCTTCGATGATTTCGGAAAGATGGATATCCGTACGGCAACCGTCCTTGAGGCTGAGCGTGTGCCGAAGACAGACAAACTCCTGAAACTGACCATCGATACAGGTATCGATAAACGTGTCATTGTGTCAGGCATTGCCGAGCAGTATTCTCCTGAGGAGATGGTGGGCAAGCAGATATGTATACTTGCCAATCTTGCTCCGCGCAAGATCCGTGGCATAGAGTCGAAGGGTATGATCCTTATGGCGCGTCAGAACGACGGCAAGATGCGTTTCATTACGCCTGCGGAGACTCTCTGCAACGGTGCTGAGATAGGATAATCCCCAGTCATCCCCGGCATGACCGGGGATCTGAAAGACTATGATAAAGACCAGTTACTATAAGGATCTGACGAAGATGAACACCTTCGGAATGAAGGTGAAGGCGAGGTGTTTCATGGAGTATGATTCCGTGGCGGACCTTGTGGATATCGAGTTTGCGGAACTGGCCCGTCCGGTGCTTCATATCGGCGGGGGCAGCAATCTTCTGTTTACCGATGATTTCAAGGGTACTGTCCTGCATTCGAAGATCAACTTCATTGAAATATTGGACGAGTGCCAATGTACTCCAGTGGCCCCCTCCCACTCCGTGGGCCCCTCCCCCTACCCGGGGGTGGGAAAATGCCACTTCCGCACAAATGGCACGTCGTCCGAAGATGTCGATTCTTCGGATTCAGGACATGAAAACGCACCGGAGGTTGTGCTGGTGTCAGTAGGTGCGGGAGTCGTATTCGATGATTTCTGCGACTGGGCGGCGAAGGAAGGATTGTGGGGTGTGGAGAACCTTTCGTATATTCCTGGAGAGGTGGGTGCTTCTGCCGTGCAGAATATCGGTGCCTATGGCGTTGAGGTGAAGGATGTGATCCATAGGGTTTATTGCTACGATACTGTTGAGGAAGAGTTTGTGAATTTCGATGTTTCCGAATGTGATTACGGTTATCGTCATTCCATTTTCAAGACTCCGGAGGTCAAGGGCAGGTATATCGTGACTCATGTGGTGTTTGCACTGTCGCGTGAGCCGAGGCCACGGCTCGATTACGGGCATCTGCGTGATGCGGTCTTGTCGGCTTTGCCTGCTGACAGCATCACGGAAACTGAATCCCTCCCATCGCGGGGCGATGGTCCCCTCCCGTTCACGAGGCCATGGGCGGCCACGGTTTCCGCTGATGCCGCTCAGCAGGCAAAGCCTACGATAGAGGGCACTCCTACCCATTCTGATACGTCCTCCGACCGTCATTTCGAGCAGAGCGTTAGCGGAGACGAGAAATCTTTGACTAAAGTGTTGACGCCGGCGTTGATCAGGAAGGTGATAATCAGGATCAGGAAGGAGAAGCTGCCGGAGCCGTCTGTTGTGGGCAGTGCGGGAAGTTTCTTCAAGAATCCGGTGGTGTCTGCCGAGCATTTTGCCCGTATCGAGGCTGCTGCGAAGGCGGAGCATGGCACGGATTATAATGTGCCGCATTATGATTTGCTAGGCGGAGCGGTCAAGATTCCGGCTGCATGGATGATAGAGCAGTGCGGATGGAAGGGTCGCAGGAGCGGAGGGGCTGCGGTGTGGGAAAAGCAGCCGCTGGTTATCGTCAATTATACCGGCGAGGCCTATCCTGAAGAGATCGTCGGCCTTGAGAAGCGTATCATTGCCTCCGTCAAGGCTAAGTTCGGTGTCGAACTGCATCCGGAAGTGGAACATGTCTAGTTTGCGTGATGCGTAACTTGCTGGTTGTCAGAAAGATAAATTGTTTTGTCCCGCATGTCGGGGATGGCAGGGTAAGTGATGTAATGCTTTGATTTGTAGGTTTTTATGAATCATGGTAAACGATAGATAGGCCAGATATGGAATACGATGTTTTCATAAGTTGTTCAAGCAAGTACCAGAGGTTTGTTGAGGCGATGTGTGCCTGCTTTGTCCTGAATATCAAGGGGGTCGAGTATCCTATGGTATTCGTCGAGGGCGGCACCTTCGATATGGGAGCCACCTCGGAGCAGGGCAGTGATGCGTGGTCGAATGAGGAACCTGTTCATGAGGTTACTTTGAGCAGTTACCATATAGGAAAGTATGAAGTGACCCAGGATCTTTGGGAAGCAGTGATGGGCAGCAACCCGAGCAGTTTCACGGGAGTGCGCAGGCCGGTGGAGGGAGTTTCATGGGACGACTGTCAGGAGTTCATCCGCAAGTTGAACTCACTCACCGGACAGAACTTCCGTCTTCCGACAGAGGCTGAATGGGAGTTCGCTGCCAGAGGAGGCAAGAGCAATGGCTATAAGTATAGTGGCAGCAGCATGATCGATGATGTGGCATGGTACGATGACAATAGCGGTTATACCACACACAATGTCGGAACAAAGTCACCCAATGAACTTGGTATCTATGATATGAGCGGTAATGTATGGGAATGGTGCAATGACTGGTCTGGGGAATACAGAAGTTCTTCTCAAACCGATCCGAAAGGTCCGGACAGCGGGTCCCTTCGCGTCCTCCGTGGCGGCAGTTGGGGTAGCCTGGCGGGGTACTGCCGTGTCTCCTTCCGTTTCGACAACGCTCCGGATTACCGCTACGGCAACCTCGGCCTTCGTCTCTGTCTTTAGTTCTTCCTTCAGAAAACACATGACATCCAGGAAAATCCAAAATTTACAAGATAAACGAAACAAGAATATATGAGTTCATTTATAGTAGAGGGCGGGCATAGGCTCAGCGGAACGATAAGGCCACAGGGGGCCAAGAATGAGGCGCTGCAGATCATCAGTGCGGTGCTTCTGACGAAAGAGGAAGTCAGGATTTCCAATATTCCGGAGATTCTGGACATCAAGAACCTCATACTCCTTCTGGAAGGGATGGGTGTGAAGGTGACCCGTCACGACAAGGGAGTCTATACGTTCAAGGCTGATGAGATCGATACCGATTACGTCATGAGCCCGGACTTCGTGTCGAAATGTGCCAAACTCCGTGGGTCAGTGATGGTGGTGGGACCTCTTCTGGCACGCTTCGGCAAGGCATATTTTCCAAAGCCGGGCGGAGATCAGATCGGTCGCCGCAGGGTAGATACGCATATTCTCGGATTCATGAATCTCGGTGCAGAGCAGGAGTATGATACCAACAGAAAGGCTTTCTATCTGCATGTTCCTGAAGGAAGGACTCTTGAAGGAAAGTACATGCTTCTTGATGAGGCGTCCGTGACAGGAACCGCTAACATTGTGATGGCAGCATGTCTGGCAAAGGGAGAGACGACAATATATAATGCAGCCTGCGAGCCGTACCTCCAGCAACTCTGCCGTATGCTTGTCAGGATGGGTGCAAAGATAGAAGGCATCGGCTCTAACCTTTTGAAGATCACTGGCGTGGAAGTCCTTGGAGGAACAGAACATACGATTCTTCCGGATATGATCGAGATCGGATCGTTCATAGCGCTGGCAGCAATGAACCGCAGTTCGATAACCATCAAGGATGTGGCCTACGATGAACTGGGAATGATTCCGGAGGCCTTCCGCAGACTAGGTATCAATCTCGAGCGCAGAGGGGATGACATCTTCATTCCTGAGCAGGAAAGTTATGTGATAGACTCATTCCTTGACGGGTCCATACTGCATGTGGCGGATGCTCCATGGCCGGGACTTTCTCCTGACCTTCTGAGTGTGATGCTTGTGACTGCCACCCAGTGCAGGGGCAGCGTGCTGATTCATCAGAAGATGTTCGAAAGCCGCCTCTTCTTTGTGGACAAACTCATTGACATGGGGGCCCAAATCATTCTTTGCGATCCGCACAGGGCTGTAGTCATAGGCCATGATCACAGATATCAGTTGCGTGCCGGAAACATGGCCTCTCCGGATATCCGTGCAGGTATCGCTCTGCTTATCGCAGCCATGTCGGCAAAAGGCACGAGCGTGATAAGCAATATCGAGCAGATAGACCGCGGATATGAGGATATCGACATACGTCTCAACGCCCTCGGTGCAAAAATAACAAGACAATAATCACAGACGACTGATAGAAATTTCCCATGACTGCGCTCTTTACAGGACTTATAGAACGCAATCATGGGAAATATTTCTGTCAACATCACTGAACTGAGACATCTTCTTGATGTCACACCGGCCTCTCACAACATCATGCTGGTGGGTAATCACGGTATCGGAAAGTCCGAGATCCTGACATCTTTCTTTTCGGCGAAAGGTCTACCTGTAACGGTTCTTTTCCTTGGTCAGATGAGCGATCCTGGCGATATAATAGGCCTTCCTTCCAAGGATGAGGCCACCGGAAAGACCGTGTTCATGCCGCCGTACTGGTTCCCTACAGACGGGAAGCCTATAGTCCTTTTCCTCGACGAACTGAACCGTGCCCGTCCCGAGATACTTCAGACGGTCATGGATCTTGCCCTCAACCGCAAACTTGCCGGAAGGAGACTTCCGGAGGGAAGCCGTATCATAGCGGCTGTGAATCAGGGAGACCAGTACCAGTTGACCGATCTTGACCCGGCGCTTGTGTCCAGATTCAATATCGTGAATTTCAAGCCGACAGTGGCAGAGTGGCTTCTGTGGGCTCAGAAGGAGGGCGTGGACCAGCGTGTGATAGACTTCATCAGTGCCAACAGACTCTGGCTTGACAAGGATCCTGATGCAAAGGCAGGAGAAGATACCGGTCTTGACAAGACTCCTGACCGCAGGGCTTGGAAGAGAGTGTCCGACGTGATTGTAAGGTCCCATAAACTTACTGCGTCTGACGGCAAGGTCATTGCGAGCATTGTGGGAGGAAAGGCTGCGTCAATGTTCCTTGCCAGCATTTCATCAAAGAAGATACTTTCAGGAGAAGAGGTGCTTCAGCGTTTTGCCGACCAGAAGGTGCAGAATGAACTGAAATCATACCAACTCCATCAGTTGTCATCTGTCAATGAGGATGTGTACAGATATCTTGAGGTCGGCAACATCCCTTTGTCGTCAATTCCTACGGTGAGCCTTAATCTGGAGGCGTATTTCCGTTTTCTGACGAAGGAAAAGAAGGAGGCCGCAGCGCATTTCGCGAACATATATATACAGCAGACCTATCCTAAGGCAATCTATTTCATCGCAAGAGAGAGCCGTAGGATGACGACCCTGATGGTTGATTATATAAAGAACATCAAGTGATCATGAAGGACAGGATAGAAAAGATGTATGAAAGGTGGTTCATAATGGAACCGCCTCTTTTTCAGGTCCTGTGCCTTCACGAACTATGCGAGGAAACGCAGATGAAATGTGCCCTGCGCTGCGGCAGGAGAAGGCTGGAGTACAATCCTGCGTTGGTAGCATCCATGACGGATGCGCAGTTGGAGGAGGCGGTGAAGGCGGAGGCGATAAGAATGCTCCTGAAGCATCCGTATGACAGGGTCCCTGATCATTGCTGCATGCTTGCGGCGGCACTCGGAAGCAATGTTACCATATCGGACAATTATGCTTTCCATAATATTCCGATGGAGAAGCCCGCGGATTTCAGACTCCCTCCGGAGCAGTATTATGAATGGTATTCGATGAAGATTCAGGAACTCTTGCCAAAGAAGGACCTGGAAGATACTGAAAGCGGCACAGACGGTCAGTCAGCGGAGGCCGATGGCGATGGTGCTGGTGCTGGGGATGACAATGATACGGACGTAATGCCGTCTGATGAAAGGCATGCTGACAAGCGTGGTGAGGAATTGATGAGCCTGGCGGAATTGTGGGAAGAAGACGAGTTCATGGTGAGTCAGATAAACCATGTGATCGAATCTGTCAGGGAATGGGGCAGTCTGCCGGGAAGTCTGAAACAGATCCTGAAGGCTTCCCTCAAAGCGAGGATAAACTGGAGGAACGTACTGGCCGGATTCAGGGCCAGCGTCCTGTCGTCCCATAGGAAACTGACCAGGATGAGACCCAACAGAAGGACAGGTTTTGCAGCAATGGGAAGTGTCAGGAAGTTCAATACCAGGCTTCTGATCGCCGTGGATGTGTCCGGGTCTATAAGTGATGCGTCGTTGTCCAACTTCTTCGGAGTGGTGAACAGTGCTTTCAGATATGGCTTCGAGTCTGTCGATGTGCTTCAGTTCGATGATGGCATCCAGGGGGTGATGAGCCTGAACAAAGCGATTAAGAAGGTTGCTGTCCAGGGACGGGGCGGCACTTCGTTTCAGGAGCCCGTGGATTATGCCCATAAGCATGGATATGATGGGCTTGTCATCCTTACGGATGGCTGTGCGCAGAAGCCCGAGATTCCATTTGGCATGAGGACGAAGATCTTGTGGGCATGTGTCGACCGCAATGCCTATGAAGAGCATCGGGAGTGGATGGCAGGAATCGGACGTGTATGTGTAATTCAGATATGATGATATGATGACAGACAGGGACTATATTGCAAGGGGTATCAACCTGGTCGGCAATGCGATGCTGAGACTGGAGGAAAGAGGGGAGCACGCCTCTTTCTCGGAAGGCATGGCCTGGGCGAAGGAGTGGATTCAGGAGGCTTTTGAAACCGAACACGGATTCCGAAAGGGAGAATATCTTGTCCAGGAGATGACCCCGGAGGCCAAACGCAGGTTTGACGAACTCATGACCAGAATTAATCCGGAACTGGAAGAGCGTATGGCCGGACTGCCGCTCAAGGTAAGGAAGAGGCTCATGACACGCCGTATCAATGCCCAGAATGCCGAGAGCGTCATAAACCTGTATCTCAGCGAGTCAGGCCTGAATTATTCCGTCAGCATGATGACCTACAAGGCGTCTGTGTATGTGAGCCTGGACAAAAGGAAGACTGCGCGGTTCCATGTGTGCTACAGCAGAATCTATGACGACATGGACAAGATGATCGAAGCGGTAGAAGCACTGAAGGTGATCATAGAAGATTTCGGTTCCGGCTTCAGTGTCCGATGACGGACTATGCCTTACGGCGTATCATATTGAGCCCGTCGCGTAGAGGGATGATCACAGACTCCACGCGCGGGTCTTTCGATACCATGTCGTTGAAGGCGGCGATTCCGAGAGTCTGCTTGTCCTGAGGGAGGGGGTCCATGCAGACCTTTCCGTCCCATATCACGTTGTCAGCGAGGATGATGCCTCCCGGACGCACCATATCGAATATCAGTTCATAGTATTCGCAGTATTCGCGTTTGTTGGCATCGATGTATACAAGGTCATATGTGCGGCCTTCCTCACGGAACTTTTGCAGCGTTTCCTTGCAGTCTCCGATATGGATGTCGATTCTGTCAGCAAGTCCTGCCCTGTCGAAACCTTCCATGATGAGGTCTTCCAGTTCGTCGTTTATCTCGAGGGTGTCGAGGTGTCCGTCTTCCGGAAGGGCGGAGGCGAGGCATATGGCTGAGTATCCGGTGAAGGTTCCCAGTTCCAGGATGTCCCTTGCTCCGCTGATCTGTGCGATCATCCTCATCACCTGTCCTTGAACTGCCCCTGAAAGCATTCTCGGATGGTTCGTCCTTATATGGGTCTGCTTTTCCACCCATTCCAGGGCCTCAGACGGTGTCGTTGCGTGATCCTTTATGTACTGATAGATCTTTTCCATATGATCAGATGTAAATGAGTCTTGAAAGTATTCCTTTGTCAAATATCTTCTGCGCCATCTCCATAAGGTCTTCTGATGTGATGGCTTCGATGAGGGCCTTTGTTTCCTTGCCGCCTGTGATCTTTCCGTAAGCCAGAAGGCTTTTTCCCATGGAGAGACATTGTGTCTCGCCGTTGTCTCCGCTGATGGCCAGTTGTCCGAGCATCTGCTTCTTTGCGGCCTTCAGTTTCCTGTCTGAAAACCTGACGGTCTGCAGTTTCTGGATTTCCTTGTCTATGGCAATCAGACACTTGTCAAGGTTGTGCTTGTCGCAGCCGAGGCTTATCGCCACCATTCCTGTATCCGAGAACTGGGTATAACCGCACTCCACTCCGTAGACCCATCCGTTCTTCTCGCGCAGAATCGAGTTGAGGATGGAGTTTGTGGCAGGACCTCCCAGGATGTTGCACAGAAGCACGGTGGCCAGACGCTCCCGTTCCTGATAGAGGGACGGTGCCAGACCTCCAATGACGCAGTTCGCCTGGTGGTTCCTCTTGCTGAGGGTGAGGTCGAACGGAATGGCTGCCGGAATGGCGTGGTTGCCGCGGGAGCATGGATATGTGCATTCAGGAAGACATCCCTGTGCGATGGTTCCAGGGAAATACTTTGCTGCGAGTTTCAATGCGTCGCGCTCCATCTTCTTCTCATCGATGTCCGCCACTACGGTGAAGGCCATTCTGCATGGGACGAATTTTTCTCTGACGAACTTCAGGAGTTCTTCCGAGGTGATTTTCTTGACCGATGCCGCAGTGCCCAGGATCTGCCCGCTGAGGGGATGTCCGTCAAAGAGCATCTCCTCGAACTTGTCATAGATGTCTTCCGAAGGGGTGTCCTTGTAGGAATGGATTTCGTCGATCACCACACCCTTTTCGGTATTCACTTCATGCTCCGGGAAAGTGGGGCATGTCACGAGTTCAAACAGCAGGGAAGCAGCCTTGGGAAGGTCTTCCTTGAGGACTGTGGCATGGAAGACGATCTCTTCCTTGGTGGTGAATGCATTGAGTTCCCCGCCAAGTCTGTCGAGGTATCCGTTGATGACCGAAGCACTCCTGTGCTCGGTTCCCTTGAATATCGTATGTTCGGTGAAATGGGCTATTCCATTATGGTAGCCTGCTTCGTCTCTGGTACCGCATCTGACGCTAAGTGCGCAGTATCCGACGGCCGATCCGCTCTTCTTTACGGCATAATGGAGGCCGCAGTCCGCTTTTCCGCTGATCATCTTCTATCTTGCTCTTCCTGCTGTGATCCTCAGTATGTCGTCTCTGAGGAATCCTGGTCCTGTCTTCTTTGTGATCCTGTGTCTCTTGTAGTAATATACCTTGTGGCTCTGTGCATCTATGAGCATCTTGTAGCAGTAACTGCCCGGTTCTGCCTCAAACGGTGCCACTGTATAACTCACGAGCGTATTCTCCGCATTGTCCATCAGGTACCCGTCTGCCGTGTCCTCGTCTGTGACGATGATGCTTTCGTCGAAGAACTGGTCCTTGACCATCTCAGTGACGCTTTCGCTCAGATCGTCTTCAGAGAATACTATGGTCATGTCGTGAGCCCTGCTGATGTGGGCTGTATTGTTTGCCAGTCCGCCGTAAGCATTCAGGTCCTTTTTCATTGCCTCAAGTGCGTGGTTCTGGATTATGTCCAGAAAGGCCGGGAAGAATATCTGCTCCCTTCCGTTCGGGAAAACAGCGGATGCAATAGGGATAGACACCACTTCCAGCATGCTGTCGATGCCTTTGTCTGCTCCATTTCCTCCCTTGACAAGGGTAAGAAAAAGCAGGGATGGTTCTTCTTCCTTGCTGAACTGTCCAGATGCGGTGATGAGGAAGTAGTATTCGTCGCTGTTCTTCAGTTTCTCAAAATCCTCCACACTGCAGAATTCGTATGGCGACACACGCCACCTTACGGTGATTTCGTCCTGAAGGATGCCGTCTATGAGGTCGTTTCCCGAGAGGACGACCTTGGTGACCTTCTGGGTGAAGTCGCTTATCTTTACCTTCTTTGTGTTGATCTGAGCCTGGCCCCATGCCAATACCGGCAGTAGGCAGGATATGATGATGACAATGGCTTTTTTCATGGTTGATGGTTCAATAATCCGAATCGGGTGCAAAGTTAACAAAAAAGATGCTATATTTGTAAGTTGACCAAAGAACGTTTATGAGTCAGTATATAGTATCAGCAAGAAAGTACAGGCCGGACTCGTTCGGCACCCTGATCGGTCAGGACAATATAGCGCAGACCCTGAAGAACTCCATTCTCAGGGGGCAGTTGGCACATGCATATCTTTTCTGCGGACCTCGCGGTGTCGGCAAAACCACGACAGCCAGGATCTTCGCGAAGATGATCAACTGCTCCAACCCTTCCGAGGATATGGAGCCATGCGGAAAGTGCGAGTCCTGCCAGTCGTTTGCAGAAGGCCGTTCATACTGCATCCATGAACTGGATGCGGCGTCGAACAACGGAGTCGAGGATATAAAGACCCTGATGGATCAGGTGCGCATACCGCCTCAGGTGGGAAGATACAGCGTATATATCATAGACGAGGTGCATATGCTGTCGCAGTCGGCCTTCAACGCCTTCCTCAAGACGCTTGAGGAACCGCCTGCGCATGCCATCTTCATCCTCGCCACGACTGAAAAGCATAAGATCCTGCCGACGATCCTTTCGAGATGTCAGACATATGACTTCAACCGTATTACGGTAGAGAACATCGTGAAGAACCTGCGTATGGTCGCGTCCAGTGAGGGAGTCAGCATAGATGACGAATCCCTTCATGTGATAGCGCATAAGGCTGACGGAGCGATGCGTGATGCCTTGACCATCTTTGACCAGACGGTGGCGTTCTGCGGTACCGATGTACAGTATCAGGATGTCCTTCGCAATCTGAATGTCCTTGATTATGAGTACAGTTTCTCTCTTGTGGACAATTTCCTTGCAGGTGATTATTCCTCTGCCATGCTGACTTTTGACGAGGTGCTTACAAAAGGCTTCAATGCCTTGCATTTTGTGGCGGCGCTTTCTTCGCATCTGCGTGACCTGATGGTGTGCAGGAGCGGAGGACTGGATGCTCTTCTCGAACTTCCTCAGTCGCTGAAGGTAAGATATCAGGAACAGTCTCAGAAATGCAGTGTTCAGTTCCTTTATGATGCTCTCGCCATAACGACCCAGTGTGAGTCAGGCTACAGGGCCAGTGTCAATCCACGTCTGCATATAGAGTTCGCCCTTATGAAACTCAGTTTCATCAATGGTACTTCCGAGGTTCAGATCCAGAAGCCGGCGCCATCTGCCAGACAGACTCCTGCGCCTGCTGTCAGGACGGAGTCTCCGGCGCCCCAGCCTGTGCCCCAGCCTGTTGCACAGCCGGAAGAGCCTGCTCCGAAACAGGCCGAGGCACCTCGCGAGCGCCGTACACGCGCGGCACGTGCATCGATGTCTCTGAAGTCAATGATGGAGGAGCCTAAGGCTGCTGCCCCTGTGCAGGCGACCGAGGACACCGTGCCGTCTGACGAGGTGCTGAGGGAAAAGTGGCCGGAACTGGCCAAGATGTATGGCGACAAGCCTCGTCTTGCTACCATGCTGTCCACTACGACTCTGGACATCACTGAGGCGGAGGGATTCAAGACTGTGACATTCCGTGTCGTCAACGAAGCCCAGAAGGACTGGGTGGAGTCAAAACTCCTGCATGAACTGGAAGGAAACTATCGTAAGGCCACAGGTTCGATGAAGATATACCTGAGGGTAGCCGTCCAGCCGGATGACACTCCGTCGCAACCGAAGATATATATGCCGGGAGATCAGGCGGAAGTCCTTATGAAGGAAAAGGAAGAGGTGAGGGAACTTGTCAAGGCCCTCGAACTGGACATTAAATAGAAATCAGCCGGCAGAGCCGGTGCAATGAATACAAAGATGAAGTTACGCTGCGAAAATCTCGTTAAGAAATACGGCCCGAGGACTGTGGTCAAAGGAGTGTCAATGGAAGTGAGCCAGGGAGAGATTGTCGGCTTCCTAGGTCCTAACGGTGCCGGAAAGACGACAAGTTTCTATATGATCACAGGTCTGATCGTTCCGAATGCAGGCAGGATTTTCCTTGATGATGAGGAGATTACAGGATTGCCTATGTTCAAGAGGGCTCAGAAAGGTGTCGGATATCTTGCTCAGGAAGCATCAGTGTTCAGGCATATGAGCGTTGAGGACAACATCATGTCTGTGATGGAGATGTCCAATCAGTTCACCAAGGAGGAAAGAAAGCAGCGCCTGGAAGACCTTCTTGACGAATTCAACCTCCATAAGGTGCGCAAGAGCAAGGGTATCCAACTTTCCGGAGGAGAGCGCCGCAGATGCGAGATCGCGCGTGCTCTGGCAATCGACCCTAAGTTCATTCTCCTAGACGAGCCTTTTGCCGGAGTCGACCCTATCGCCGTCGAGGACATCCAGTACATCATCGCGAAACTCAAGTACAAGAATATCGGCGTCATCATCACCGACCATAATGTGGGTGAGACACTGGCCATCATCGACCGCGCATATCTTCTGTATGAAGGCTCCATCCTTCAGAGCGGTACCCCTGAGGCCTTGGCTGCTGACGATGAGGTCCGTACCAAGTATCTGGGTTCCAACTTCGTGCTCAAGCGTTCTGCAGCCTTCAAGCGCGCAGAAGCCGGCGGCCCTCAGCGCATCAACACTCAGGCAGAGCATGATGCCGCAGCATCCTCTCCTGAAGAATAGGTAGAGTAATACAGACAACGGCCTGCTGATTCCGACGATCCTCCCCGCTTACGGGTCCCCTCCCTTTTCGGGAGCCAATGTCGTTCATAATCAGCAGGCCGCTGTCTGTATCGGTGTCTGGGATTGCCTAATCAGGAAGACTCTGCCATCTATCAGATCGGCAATCCAACTGTCCCGGAAGAATAGTGTATTTTTCCCGGGTCGCAGTGCCGAATCACATCAAAAGCCGTAAAATGATAACGCGACCCGGAAAATCAGTGCGATTCTTCCGGGTCGCGTCAGACGTGTTATTATGTTATTCTGTCGGTACGAGTTCAAAGAAAGAACTGATTTCCTGCTGATCGATGGCCTGGCGTACATTGAACCTCTTCACCTGATCCATGTAGCCGTTCTTTGTTACCTTGATCTCGATCTGCACGTCGCGTGAGTTTGCATAAGTCAGACCGAGGATGTTGAACGACCTTGTCTCTTCAAACGGTGTCGGGCCGAGATAGAGTTCGTTGGTGTTCTTGACTTCGGCCGGTATGCTCGAAATGACTCTCCAGAATACCCTGGCTCCCCTTGGAGCAGAGTCAAAATACCATCTGATGATGGTTTGTTCTAAAGTTGTGCCACCTGGATTGTCTCGCGATACCATATCATTCGCACCTCCTGTAGGTATTGTCGGGTCATTTACATATTGTTGGCTTCTTTCCAACGAACAGAACACACCTTCAGGGTATGTTATATTCAACGGGACGATGCGACCATTATAGTTCTTTACTTCTCCTCTCGTTGGGGTTATTGTCGGGCGGAATTCAACTTCGGACTTTTCGTATCCGTTTTTTATAAAAATGAAAGTTGAAGATGAAAGATCCGCACTCTTAGCATAAAAATTGTTTATGTTTTTATGTGGTGATGTGTCGATAATGTTTTTTACAGGAACACTAACTTTCATCGGTGTAATGCCCAGATATTTACCATCCATGTAGACAGATGCACCTTGCGGCTCCGAGTTGATTTCTACTTCTTTTGAAGTAGGTTCCATAGGAGGCAGACGACGCTCTTGTTGTCTTCTGACACCGCAAGAAGCAACTATGAATAGCGTGGTGCATAACGCAAGAAGGATTAGAGATGTTCTTAATAACAGTAACTTTTTCATGGTTTGTTTTGTTTTTTGCAAAGTTACCGTTTGGGGGTGGAGGGTTAATGACAAATCAGTATGGTAATTTTACTTATCCGTAAAAACATTTTACATCTCTCCAGTGATCTCATCGGAGTAGTATTTGAAGAAATCGTGTTTCAAGGCACAGGAAATTCTCATCAGAAGATCGGTATTGATTGATTTCTGCTGAAATATATAATATATGTTAGGACGTTCGCAGTTGATCTTTCTTGCAAGCCATGCTGGTGTCCTTTCCTGTCTTTCCAGTACTTCCTTGACGATTCTTCCTATATGTACCATAAAAAAGGATGGAACTATTCGTTATTTATCTTCAACTGAGGCACCGCCAAGCGCCATGAGTACAGATAAGCACGAATAGTTCACACCCATAGACAGGTATGAACCCTCGCGACTTATTCTCGTACTCTTCAAATTGGCGGTTTTCAGTTGAGAGAATAAGAGCCCGAAGCCCCAAATATGTATTTTCTTATGCAAACATACTTAAAATTCCCCATGTTTTGTCATTTTTATGACTAATGATGGGCAAAGATTTATTTTTATGTGACTAAATTTTATTTTTCATTCGTGATTTGGTCACTATTAATGTGTGTTTCGTCACATTTTTCTTTTTCTTATCATGTTTTTCGGAATGCGACCTTAAATTGGATGCAAAAATAAAGATGATGAGAAAGACGTATCACTTATGTTTATCTGCAGGAAATCATGGACTGTTGTGCAGAAGAGAAGAAGATTATGTTAGGATGGTGAATTGTATATGTATCGCCGCCTTAAGGACGGAAACCATAGTGTTGGCATTTGCAGTCATGGCCAATCATATTCATCTATGCGTCAGGTCATACGATCAGGAGAAATACATGAAGACTCTGCGATACATGTATACCCGATACTTTAATTCCAAATATCATCGTCGAGGCCGTCTGGGTGAAAGAAGTTATTTTGTCCTGGAACTGGAGGGATTGCATCATATATTGACTGCAATTGCTTATGTGCTCCGTAATCCTCTTCACCATGGTATATCGGCTACCCCGTTCGGCTATGCTTATACTTCAGCGAATGCGATATTCCGTAAGGCTCTCGGCAAGACTTTGCCGTTGGCATTGGAGAGGAAAAATATGTATCGTTATCTTCCGGAACCATGTGGTGAAATCCCGTCTGGATATAGGATGGATGTGAAAGGCATGCTGTTCCCTGACGATATCATAGATGTTTCGGAAGTCGAACATCTGTTTGCAACCCCAAGATCCTTCCTGTATTATATGAATCGTCTTTCCGGAAAGCAATGGGAGGAGGAGCAGCGGAAGGATTCTTCTGAGACTATTCCCGTGACTCTCGACGATATAGAAAAAGGAGTCAATGTGCAGACGATTCAGGAAATGCTTGTCGCTGAACATGGCAAGGCGGATTATAATGCTGTCTCTGATATTACGACATGTCAAATGATTGATGACTATATATCGGAGCATTGTCCTGGATGCAGGTCTGTTTATGACTTGCCGACAGAGTCTGTTCAAAGCATTATGCGGCATCTGCATATCAAGTACTCTCTCCCGAAGTCGCAACTTCTGCGGTGCTTTCCTGGCTTGTCCCGGAAGAATAGTGCGTTTTTTTCGTGACATGGCCGTATTTTAAACAAAAGGGCCGTTAGACAGTCGCCGAAACGGAAAAAACGCACAAATTTTCCGGGTCGCATTAAAAAACCGAAATCGTCGATAAATAGAAAACCAGTTAGTCCTTTGAATTGCTGAGGTGCATCGGAGGAGCAAAGCAGTGGATAGATTGCCAGATGCATACACAGCGAAGGCTGTTTATTCAGACGACATTGGCTCCCGAAAAGGGAGGGGACCCGCAAGCGGGGAGGGTTGTCGGAATAAACAGCCTTCGCTGTATCTGTCTTTGAGTAGCGGAATTACTTCACGCGCTCGCCGTATGAACGGTCAGTGGTGTTCACGCGGATCCTTTCTCCTATGTTGATGAAGAGAGGGGCCATGATGATTGCACCAGTCTCGAGGGTTACCTCCTTCTGAGCGTTGGTAGATGCTGTATCACCCTTAACTGCAGGCTCTGTGTAGGTCACTTCGAGTTCTACATAAGTAGGGAGTTCGCAAGTGAGGCAGCGCTCCTCGTCAGCGAGGAACATCATCTCTACATGCTGTCCTTCCTTCATGAGGTCTGCGTTGTCAACGAGTGCTGCATCGAGGTGGATCTGCTCGTATGTCTCTTCATGCATGAAGTTGAATCCGTCCTCATCCTTGTAAAGGAACTGGTAAGGTCTTCTCTCGACATTGATTGTCTCGATCTTTGCACCTGCTGTGAATGTATTCTCGAGGATACGTCCGTTCTCGAGGTTTCTGAGTTTGCTCTTTACGAAAGCAGGACCCTTTCCCGGCTTTACGTGCTGGAACCATACTATCTGGCATGGCTTGCCGTTGAAGTTGAGATAAAGTCCGTTTTTGAAATCCGCTGTTGTTGCCATAAGTATAAATGAGTTTATTGTTATTTTCTGAAAATCGGCTGCAAAATTATAAAAATGTTGTCTACCTACCAAATTTTTACTGATTATCAGCACTTTTGTCACCATAGGTCTCTTCCCATTGAGGAACAAACTGGTTCAGTTGGAGAATGTGTTCAGCAGTCTCTTCGAGCAGCCACTTAGGTGTGGATGTTGCGCCGCAAACGCCGACCTTGTCATCTGCGCGGAACCATTCCCTTTTGATTTCTGAAGGTGAGTCGATATGATAGGTCCTGATGTTCAAGGATTTGCAGAGGTCGCATAGTACCTTTCCGTTTGAACTTGCCTTTCCTGTAACGAAAATGATGATGTCGTGTTCAAGGGCGAACTGTGAGAGCCTTTCGTGTCGTGTGGCTACCTGGGAACAGATGGTGTTGTGAGTGTTGAGAAGACCTCTGCCCTTGAAACGCTCTACTGTAAGTTCGTTGAACCGGGCCATCTTTTCTTCCAGCATGCTGCAGAGTCTCTTGTACTCTGCAGGGCTTTTGGTCGTCTGGCTGAATACTTCTGTAGGGACATCCAGACGGACTTTACCGTTCCCGATGGCTTCTTCCAGCATCATGATGTTCTCTACCACGATAGCGGTTCCTTCGGTCTGTCCTATGAGTCCGAGGACTTCTGCATGTCCTATCTTGCCGAAGATGATGATCTGCCCTTTACCCTCATCCTTGTGGCGGATGTATGCCTCCTTTATCCTCTGCTGAAGTTTCAGTACCACAGGGCATGTGCAGTCGATGATCTCGAATCCGAGTTCTGCCGCTCTGGCATATGTCTGAGGCGGTTCGCCATGGGCTCTGATGAGAAGGACTTCTCCATCTGCTCCCAACATTTCATCAAAGTCATCCTTGTCTATGGTGACAAGGCCCTGCTTGAGCAGGCGCTCGAGTTCCGAGTCATTGTGAACGATCGCTCCTAAGGAAAAGAGACGCTTTCCTTCTCCTTCCGAACCGTTGTTCTCTTTAAGGAATTCCTCTGCTTTGCCGATGGCTCTTATCACACCGGCGCAGAATCCTGAATTCTTGTCTATGTCAACTGTGATCATAATCCGGGTCATTAGCAGTCGAAGCGCTCACGGATCAGACCTTTGAGCCATTCCAACTGGTCCTGCATTGTCATGTGCGAGTTGTCGAGGACGACTGCGTCCTCTGCCTGTGTGAGCGGGGATATCTCACGATGTGAATCGATGTAGTCACGTTCCTGAAGATTCCTAAGGACGTCGTCCAGATCCACTTCCTGTCCTTTGGCCTGCATTTCGGCAGCACGTCGCTGAGCCCTTATCATCGGGTCCGCGGTCATGAACAGTTTGAGTTCTGCGTCAGGAAAGACAGTGGTGCCTATGTCGCGGCCATCCATTACGATGCGCTTCTTCTTTCCGAATTCACGAAGTTTGCGGTCCACGTAGTTGCGGACCTGAGGAACGGTGGCGATAGGGCTGACTTTTCCTGCCACTTCAAGAGACCTTATCTCCTTTTCTATGCATCTTTCGCCCATGTATGTTCCGCACGGACCGAAATGGATGTCAAGATTTTTCAGTGCTTCCGTCAGTCCGGGCACGTCAATTGCAGAGTCATCAGTGATGAAACCGTTTTCGATGGCAAAAAGCGTCACCCCTCTGTATAGAGCGCCGGAATCAAGATACAGGAAAGAGAATTCATTTGCTATGATTTTTGCAAATGAACTTTTTCCCGTAGACGAGTATCCGTCTATGGCGATTATAATGTCAGGTATATGCATCAGTACACGTTCAATATAAAATCAAGCAAAATTAAAAAATAAAGTGCAAACGGCAAAAAATTGTGTAAACCCCCAAAATTACCGATATTTGTAAACCTGTCACCTGACCGACCTTGATTAACGAAATGATGTCGGTAACGTGGACAAATCTTCATATTTATGTAGTCCTATCCATAAATGTGATGTTCTGACCGACCTTGATTAACGATATAATGTAGAAAGATATGAAGATTCTTATTATTGACGACGAAAGATCCATCCGCAATTCTCTGAAGGAGATTCTTGCAGATGAAGGATATGACGTGGATGTTGCAGAAAATGGAGCACAGGGATGTGAAATGGTGGACAAGGAGAAGTACAGTGTGATATTCTGCGACATCAAGATGCCGGAAATGGACGGAATGGAGGTCCTTGACAGACTTGCTGCTATGGGCATTGATGCTGCTGTAGTGATGATTTCCGGACACGGGGATATCGATACTGCCGTCGAATGCATCAAGAAAGGGGCATTCGACTTCATCCAGAAGCCTCTGGACCTGAACCGCATACTCATTACCATAAAGAACGCCACGGAAAAGGTGAGCCTCGTCAAGGAGACGAAGATCCTCAAGAAGAAGGTCTATGGTCAGGAGATGGTGGGAGAGTCTCCTGCTCTGATTCATATAAACGAGATGATAGACAAAGTCGCTCCGACAGATGCACGAGTGCTCATAATAGGATCAAATGGTACCGGAAAGGAACTTGTAGCAAGGAACCTTCATCAGAAAAGTTCCCGTTCGGCTGCTCCGTACATCGAAGTGAACTGTGCTGCCATCCCTTCGGAACTCATTGAAAGCGAACTGTTCGGTCATGAGAAAGGAGCCTTCACTTCCGCCATCAAGCAGCATAAAGGCAAGTTCGAACAGGCTGACGGAGGTACGCTCTTCCTTGACGAGATAGGCGACATGTCTCTGGCGGCACAGGCAAAGGTGCTCAGGGTACTTCAGGAAAAGAAACTCTCAAGAGTGGGTAGCGACAAGGATATCATGGTAGATGTCAGAGTTCTGGCCGCAACGAACAAGAATCTCAAGGAAGAGATAGAGAAAGGCCATTTCAGGGAAGACCTCTATCATCGTCTCAGCGTCATTGTCATAAATGTACCAACGCTTGACGAGCGAAAGAGTGACATTCCTCTGCTTGTTGACCATTTCATCGGACAGATATGTGCAGAGACAGGAATGACCCCTCGCGAAGTCGATTCCGATGCGATGCAGTTGCTTGTGGACAAGACCTGGACCGGCAACATCAGGGAACTCCGCAATGTGGTGGAGCGTCTTCTGATCCTTTCGGGAGCGCGGATCACTGCGGCTGATGTCCGTAGTTATGTGCTGTAAAAAAAAGAGATCCGGAAAGCAAATTTCCGGATCTCTTTTTTAGAAATCGGTCAGGAGTCGGAACTCGCCGGCCGGAAGTTCAATTGATAATGAACTTCCATTATATGTTTCCGAAGAATCGAAGTGATTCTTCCATGTACCGTCAGATGGCATTGTCACTGTCAGTGTCTTTGCTGATGTCGCGAAGTTTCCGACCACGACGAAAGACTTGCTTCCTGCCGTGCAGGTGATGAAACGGCCCTCGTCCCAATCGTTGCTGCTTACCTTCCATGAGAATGACGCACCTTCGTCAAAGAACTCCGGATTATCCTTGCGGAACTTGATGAGACCGCAGTATGTGTCATACAGGGACTTTCTCTCAGGAACGTCAAGATACTCCCAATGCGGAGCCTTTCTGCCTGTACGTCCGTTTTCTTCTATGGAAATGTCATAACCCAGTTCTCCGAACTGCCAGATCATCTTTGGACCAGGTACGGTAAGGAAGAATGCCGCATTCAGTTCCTGACGCTGCATCATCACCGCAAGATCACCCTTTACTCCGGCCTCTCCGTATGTCTTCTGTCTGAAGGCATTTCTCTCTTCATCATGACTTTCCATGAAACCGACATATCCTCCGAACTTCATTCCTGTAGAACCTGTCCAGAGATTATTGAAACTACTTTTGCTCTTTGTTCCCTGAGCCGCCTGACCATATTCGTAATTTAGATTTCTCCATACCTTCATGCCCGCTTCTCCGAGTTCCTTTTCCTCCTGATCGCAGCAGAAATGCTCAAGTATCACAACAGCATCCGGACTTACCGATCTGATATAATCGTTGTACCCTTTAAGAATCCTTACACGGTCAGCATCATAGTTGGATGCTGTTGACTCTGTAGAACTGTTGTTGGTGAATCCCTTGGTAAGGTCAAAGCGGAAACCGTCGATATTATATTCTTCAAGCAGATACCCGAGACTTCTCTTGATATGATTCACAATGACTTCGTTCTCATGGTTGATATCCTCGAAGACACTGTATGGGTGAGGTGCGGTCTCATTGAAGAAAGGATTGATGCTCATAGGATACATCTTGTCAAAGGCATTGTTGCCTGTGAGATGGTTATAGACGACATCAACAAAAACAGCAATTCCCCTTCTATGACATTCGTCAATGAACTCCTTGTACATCTCGCGTGTACCGTATGCCTTGTCCATCGCGAAATAATGGTTAGGATTGTAGCCCCAACTGTCATTGCCGTCAAACTCCTGGATCGGCATGAGTTCGATCGCATTCACTCCGAGAGTCTCCAGGTAGTCCAACTTGGCCATGGCGTTCTTGAGATTACCTTCCTTACCGCCATTTTCAGTGAAGTCACGCAGGAGAAGTTCATATATGATGAGATCGTTCCTGTCCTCTATCTTGAAATCTGGCACCTGCCAATTGTAACTGTTGCGTCCGATTTCAAAAGCGGAAACATAACCTGCCGTTTCAGAAGGGTATTCCCTAAGTTCCGGATAAGTAGACGAAGGTATCCATTTGTCATCTCCGGAATAGACAATCTCGGCATAAGGGTCGCTCAGACGCATACGGTCATCCTCGTCACCGATCATATACTGGAAGAGGTATTCCCTACCAGTGTCGAATCCTTCGCAAGTAATCCACCAGCAGCAAGCCTGATTATCTCGCTTCATCGCATACTCTCCTACGCGCTCCCATCCGTTGAATTCACCTATAAGGTAACACCAGTCATAACAATTATCTTCACGGTCCTTATCGTAGAAGACGAAAGTAACGGAACCGTCTGCATTGTAGTTGATTCCATGGTGCACACCTGCCGGTATGGCTTCCTCTACTACAGGATCAGCCTTGAATCCGAACTTGTTGTCCTTTACCGCATGAAACATATCTGATGACTGAGCGGAACAGTCAGAATTTCTCACTACACAGCATATCCTGAACAATTCTTCATCTTCAAACCCAAACCATTCACGGATCGAAGGAGTAATCTCAAGTTTCCAGATGTTGCGTACATCCGTTTTCTGGAACTTGCATCTGTCTGTATTCTCCTCCCATCCGGCCTGGACTTTATCCCATTCATTTATGCCGATGTGGGCATACAGGTCATGATTCTTGTTGTGAAATGGTGATCCCTTTCCTGCCGAGAAGTAGAGGATACATGGTCCGTCAGCATCAGGAGTCTCGGGATCAGTATAGATTCTGGTGACCAGTTCCGGCTCGACAACCTTGTCCTGGGCGATTGTCACTTCTACCTTCTTTGCCCCTTCTGCATTGATTGATATGACTGTCGAACGCCGCGCTCCTTCATTTTTTGGTGCTGAAACAGTGATGATACCATCTCCGCTGCCTGTCATAGGGTCGATTGTAACCCAATCAGCATCAGACTTGGAAATCGTCCAGGCAGAAGCATTAGACCTGATATTGAAAGTCTTCGAACCGCCCTGGTCAGAAAAAGTCAGAAGAGAAGGCTCCGCTTTAAGGGTCACATCATCTTCAGGCTCTGTTATCGGCTCAGGCCCTTCACATGAAAAGAAGAGTACTGAACAGAGTATGGATAGAATGAATTTGAGTTTTGTCTCCATAAAGAATAGTTTAAATGGCAGACAGAAGGCCGGTCAAGGCCTTCTGTCCGAAAGAATTATTTTGCAATGACCACACACTGTTTGGTGATGTCATTGAACAGGATGTCGTATGTGCCAGGAACAATCTTGCAGTTTCCTCCTCCAGCGAGTACGCAGAAGTTGCTTTCCTCAAGAGTGTTCTCACCCCAACTGTCGTCCCAAGTACCGTTTGCGGCAATCTTGAACTCAGCGTCGACTTCAAGTCCTGAGATGAACCAGTTGTGAGGAGCGATCTCCTTCATCTGGGTGTCAGGATTTCCTGGGTTCCAACCCTGGAAATTGCCTACAACAGCCATTGACTTATAAGTAGCAGCAACCTCAACCTTTGTCCAGGTATAGGTCATGCTGCCGATATCAGCCCTGAAGGTGTAATAACCTGTCTCAGGAACATGGATCGCTCCTGAATTCTGCTGAAGCGGAGCATTGAGAGCGGTATCTCCATCCTTTGGTGTACCGTAACATGCACCCCAGTTGTCTGTACCCATGTCATTTGCATTGATGAACTTGATATTTCCAGCAAACTCAGTGGTGTATGACATCACTGTCTTTGACTCAGGATACATCATGAAATTCTTGTCATTTACATTCCATGAGAACGGAGTGTCACCGAGAAGATAGTACTCAGGAGCAAGGGCCTTGATCGAATATGTGTAGTCCATCATGTTGATGGTCATCATATACATGCCTTCCTCAGCAATCTTTCCTGCCTGAGGAGCCGTTGTGACGAGTTTTCCTTCCTTAGCGGTATCTCCATCCACAGCCACACCAAGAACACCTGTAGCACCTTCATTCCAAGCGTTGCCGGCATCATAGTTTGACTGAGGGATGATCTTCCAGTAGCAGTCAGCACCGGCAGTGAATGTAATGGTGAATACCGGATCCGCATATACATCCTTATCACTGTGGCTGAACTTGTAGTCCAATGCATTCTTATCATTCCAGTCATTCATGTTGCCGATAAGATAGTATGCCGATGAAATGAATGGAGCCTCAGGCTTGAGAACCACGTCAAAAGCCTCGCTTTCATAAAGCAATGCAGTTCCGTCAACGATTGCATTAACCTTTACGACAGTCTCGAAAGTCCTGTTTTCAGGACGCTTTCCGTATGCGTTCTCAACCATAGCCTGAAGTTCTCTGACAGACAGTTCAAGGTCTGACGCAACTTCAAATTCATATACGTCGTCAAAAGTAACATAATACTTGACATCATCTGCAGCATCAAGTCCTGTCACGGTAACAGTTCCGACAGCAACAGAATCCGCCTCTACGGCAGCAAGGTCGATGGCAGCGACTTCCGCAACAGAAACGGCACCGGCAAGGGTCAAGATCTCATCCTGCTCGTTCATCTGAGGATCAGCAGGTTTGATTCCGTAATCACCTGCGATGCAGCCAGTCAGGAAAAGACCGGCAAATACGCTCAAATATGCTAATTTCTTCATGATTGTCATCTTTTATTGATTATTTAATCGAACCAGTACCCTTGGTGAAATTGAGGTAGAGTTTCTGTCCCTTCTTTCCGTTCACACGTTCCTGGTCTCCACCGGTCGCACGGTATTCGATCTTTCCGTTGAATGTCATGAACTCTGACTTCCACCATGTACCTGTATCAGGATTTCCAGAAGCGTCCTGGCCGACGATTACACATGCACGTACTCCGCCGTCACCATCAGTATCGTATGCGAATGCAGGAGAAACGAAATCGGCATCAGCCTCGGCTGGAACAGTGAAGAGGTTAGCCTCATTGATGCTCCAGTCGTTTACAGGTGCATTGGTACCCATGAGGTATACTTCAGGCTTATTGATGTCGAATGTATAGATGATGTCACGTCCTTCAACGACCATTCGTACTATAACAAGATACCAGCCCCCCTTGGTTACGACCATATTGCCGTCGCTTGAAGCCTTGAGACCTGCTGAAGCATTGTCATTGTACTTGTAGAGAGGATCGTCTGCGACATATCCGACTTCTCCGCCATCCCATTCCTTAGCGGCATTTACCTTGAATCCGCCGTCTGCAGGAAGATAGATAAGCCTCCAGTATGTACCGGTCTTACCCTTTCCTTCTGTGTTGTTTTCATTATAATGGATGAACTCGAGTGCTGTACCCCAATCCCAGTTATTGTACTGACCTACGATAAAGAACTCTTCCGGAGTGTAAACTTCAGGGAGAGAGTAAGGACAGCGAAGGTTGGCGATGCTTACTACATTAGATACGATCTCACCTTTACCGCTGGCAGCAAGAGATGCCTTTACCCTGATGTAAGCGGCTGTCTCGTAAGGAAACTTTGCTTTCATCTCATCCTCAGTAATATCTGGATCCTCTGCTACGAGATCAACCATTCTGAGTTGCGTGAGAGCAATTGCAATTTCAGTTGCAGGAACATCCATACGTGCTGTAGAGAAGTCCACGTCAATGGTCACATAATCTCCAGTAACCTTCTTTTCGTCAAATTCATTGAGGAACTTTCCGTCTCTTGAAACCTGAATCTGATACTTTGTTGCTGCTGTAAAGCCATAGTCCGGCTGAGAGCAGGCAAGTTCTACAGACTCCGACTTTGCAAGGTCGATGAAATTGTTCTTGAGGACCGGCTCGTTAAGAACGAATTCGGTAGGCTCAGTGAACACAGGTGTCTTATCCTGCTCTTCACATGCTGTGAAGGCAAGAGCACCGATGAACAATGCTGATATAATATAAAGTTTTTTCATCTTTTTCATCATTAACTATTAATATCCATCATTCTGATCGATATTGCCGTTGGCATTCTTGTCATTCTCTGGAAGAGGGAAAAGGTTCATGTGCGAACCGACAGACTTTCCGTCTTTGACGCCGCCTTTCCACTGCCAGAGATAATCTGCTGTGGTAAACTTTCCAAAGCGGATAAGGTCTGAACGGCGCCATCCCTCAAGTGCAAGTTCGCGTGCACGCTCATCAAGTACATCATTAAGAGTGTAATCCGAAACGCTTTCAAGACCGGCACGGTTACGGACAGCATTGTATGCAGCAAGACCGTCCACATTAACCGCACCACGCTTAGCACATTCAGCCTTCATGAGAAGAGCGTCTGCATAACGGAATACAGGAAGGTCAGTGTTCACGAAACCTGGGTTTGTATATGAAACCTCACCGGTCTTCTCGTCCACCTTCTTTGTCTGGTTAGGAATCACCCCTTCGCTGGTCACGTTCCTGAACTTCATGAATGCGAATCCGTTCGTAAAGTCACTGATATCCTCGATGTCCTTTGAATGATCCTTGGTATAGAAGAGGTTACGATCATCGTTTGTAGGGAATTTCTGGTAGAACTCAGGAGTTGTGCGGAGACCGCCCCATCCTGATGAGATTCCGACTTCATTGGTATCCATCTTTCCGCCTGTACAAGCAAAGATAAGGTAATTGGTCACACCGTAACTCTGAACATATACTCCATCCTGCTCCACTCCCCATATGATTTCGTCTGTACATCTGTGGTTGTCAGCAAGGAAAAGATCCTGGAATGCAGAGAACTTGCCGTTAGGAGTCGTGTGTAGTTTGTAAGCGCTGTCAAGAGTATTGAGGACAGCAACACACTCATCATACTTCTTAGTACCGATATAAACCTCGGCATTGAGATAGAGTTTTGCAAGAATCATTGCAGCAACGCCTTTGTTTACGCGTCCGTAAACACTCTTGCCGGCAGCATAGAGAGGAGAGTTGTCGATAACATCCTTGAGTTCACCTTCGAGGTAAGTGAAAAGTTCTGCACGTGTCATCTGAACAGGAGTTGTTCCGATAGGAGCAGTCTCGTCTGCATATGGAACGTTACCGAAATTATCAATAGCCTCGAGGAGGCAGAACGCACGGAGAGTGCGAGCCTCTGCCTTCCATATTTCTGCTTCAGGAAGAGCGATGGCAGCATTGTCAACCTTGCGGAGGAACTCGTTGAATGCAGCGATCTGATAGAATATTCTATAATAGTATGCTGCAACGAATACGTCAGTAGTTGTCCATGCAAGTCCGTGAAGATCCTGAAGAGTCTGGTCATTCCATCCGCAGACAGCCTCATCTGTTGTAAGACCGTTAAGATGGTAACGGCCACGGAAATACTGGCTGAAACCGCCGTCGATACCGGAGATGTTGTTTGCACCGTTAGGACCATACGATCCGGAATTGGCAAAACCTGCATAGCACTGTCCGAGAAGAGACAGATAGTTTTCAGGGGTTGCAAGAGCCTGATTTGCAGTATTCAATGATGGGTCAATAGGAGTCACGTTCAGATCACCCACACATGCATTGAGACCTGCAGCCAATACGATAACGCTGATTATATATTTCAATGTCTTCATATTCACTTGTCTGTTTTAGAAGTTAAGTTTAAGACCAAGCACGTATGTTCTTGGGCGTGGGTAAAGGTTGTTGTCGATACCTCCGTAAACCTCAGGGTCAAGTCCGTCATACTTTGTGAATGTGCATACATTCTGTACTGTTGCAAATATATTGAGACCAAGTTTGCGGTCATCTATGCCCTTGTAGAGGTTAGGGAATGTGTATCCGAGAGTTACGTTGTCAATCTTGAAGAAAGATCCGTCCCTTACATAGTAGTCAGAAAGATACTGAGCCTTCTGGAAGAGAGAGAACGCAGCGGAATTGAGACGGTTGCTGTTGAAACTGTTGGTCCAGCAGTCAGCGATCATTTCACCGTCAGATGCAACGTTGTTGTATACCCAATTGCCGATGCTGCCATGTCCTGAAGCAGCAAGTGTCCAGTTCTTGTAAGTCAATGTGGTGTTGAAACCGAGTGTGACATCTGCTGATGGCTTGTGATAGAAATATCTGTCATCTGCAGTGATAGTTCCGTTTCCGTCACGGTCAACATACTCACCTTCGATAGGATGTCCGTTCTGGTCGTAAACCTGCTCATACACATAGAATGCGCTTACAGGGAAACCTACCTGGTGCATCTGGATAGTGTTACCTACACCACCTGAGATACCACCAGTAGCAACACCGGTCTTGTCATTTGGAGTTGCAGTAAGTTTTGTGAACTTGGTGTTGTTGTAAGCCATGTTACCTCCGATAGACCATGTCCAGTTCTCATTGTCGATTGCCATTGCATTGAACTCGAACTCGACACCCTTGCTCACGAGGTTACCGATGTTCACGTTAAGGTAGTTTGTAAGGTTGCCCAACGCAGGAACAGGGATGTTGTTGATCAGGTCAGAAACCTCACGCTGATACACATCGAATCCCATTGTGATGCGGTCATTGAGGAAACCGAAATCCATACCGACGTTCATTGTGGTTGTTGTCTCCCACTTGAGGTCAGAGTTGTATCCGATAGCTGTTACAGGCTTGATGAGTTGTCCGCCGAACATATAGTATGAACCGAGGTCGTTATTATAGAATGTAGGCTGTGACTCATAACGTCCTACAACGTCCTGGTTACCGGTCTGTCCCCAAGAAAGACGGAGTTTCATGGTGGTGAGGACATCGTTGTCCTTGAGGAAGCCTTCGTTTGCGATATTCCATCCGAGAGCGACTGATGGGAAGAGACCCCACTTGTTGTTCACGAACTTTGAAGAACCGTCACGACGGAGGGTTGCAGTAAGCATATATCTGTTGTCATAACTGTAGTTTACACGACCGAAGAATGACACGAGATAAAGTTCAGACTTAGGGGTCTTGTACTCTGCGAGTACTGCGCCATCACTGAGTTTGTTCGAGAAGTTCGAAGAAGCATTGTAGAAACGCTGCCATGAATAACCGAGCATTGCATCCACATGATGCTTGTTGATGTCCTTGTTGTATGCCACATAAGCCTCGAGGGTCTGGTCGAGACGAGTGTATGTGTACTCGCTATGGTAACCCGATCCTGACTGCTGAGTATCATGGATTGACTGTTCTGATCCGATAGGAGTCTCTGAGTATCCGCCTGAACTTGCATAGTCGATACCGAGGTTCACGTTCACCCTGAGGTCCTCGAATCCGTGAATCTTGTAGTCGAACTGTGCGTTACCGATGAAACGGTTTGCAGTAGACTTGTCCTTCTTGTCATAGAGGAGAGCAACCGGGTTCATGGTAGCCATCGTATTGGCTTCACCGTTGTCAGCAAACCATGTGTAATAGCCGTTGATACCATTCTTGTCGTAAACAGGAAGAGTCGGGTTCATACGGTTTGCAGCGCCGATTGCACTCTGGTTAGCCCATCTGTTGCTTGAGAATACACCCTTTGCATTGAGGTTCACTGTGAGGTGATCGTCAAGGAATGAAGGAGAGAGGTTTGCCGACCATGTAGCACGGTTCATGTGGTCAGTCTTAAGGACTCCGTCCTGAGCAAGGAAACCTGCTGAAACACGCCAAGGGAACACACCGGCATCACCCATTGTAGCACGGCCTGCAAGGCTGATGTTTGCTTCGTATGCAGGAGCCACCTGATAGATTTCCTTCTGCCAGTTGGTATCTGCTGTGCCCATTGCATTCATCGCATCTGCAGAAACCTTTCCTGCATCGACCTGAGACTGTACGAATGCCTTGTATGTGGCGGCATCCATCACGTCCACATAATCACTTACGTGGCTGACAGAGGTCTTGAAATCAAAGTTAATCTGAGGGACCTCTGAAACAGTCCTTGCACCCTTCTTTGTAGTGATGACGATGACACCGTTTGACGCACGCGAACCGTAGATTGCAGTTGCAGAAGCATCCTTGAGCACTGAGAAAGACTCGATGTCGTTAGGGTTGATTGACGACAGCACGTCACCCATACCGCTGATACCGTCGTTACTTACAGGGAGACCGTCCACGATGATGAGAGGGTCCGAACTGATCATTGATGACTCACCGCGGATACGGATCTTTGCACCAGCACCTGGCTGACCGCTTCCCGGAGTCACAACCACACCGGCAGACTTACCCTTGAGGAGGTCTGTAGGAGTTGATATCATACCCTTGTTGATCTCATCAGCCTTCACTGTGCCGACCGATCCTGTCATGTCACCTTTCTTCACTGTACCGTAACCGATCACCACAACATCATCAAGGAACATTGCGTCCTCTCCAAGAGTGATGGTCGCAGGCATCTGTGATGCAACGAAAGTCTGTGATGCGTAACCGATGCAACTGATCTCGATCACTGCATCAGCGCTAGAAACAGTAAGGACATAGTCGCCGTCCAGACCGGTCGAAGTACCGTTTGTGGTACCCTGCTCGATGACTGAAGCACCGATTACAGGACCGATTGCGTCAACAACTACTCCTTTCACCTCGTATCCGCCCTGAGCGAATACAGACGCACCCATTATGCACGATAGCAGCAGGGATGCGCATAGCGTCATGATTCTATTCATAAGAATTTTGTTTGGTTAGTAGATTGTTTGTTGATTTATGATTGTCTTTATTTCTTTTCCTTCACGAAGTAAACGGAAAGCGCTCCCAGTACCAGAAGCACAGCAGCGACAACGAACATGCTTACCTGCGCTCCTCCGACCATCTTAAGCACGAAACCTCCGCAGGCAGCAGCAACGATCTGTGGTATGCAGATGGTGCCGTTGAACAGGCCGAGATATGTGCCGATGTGCTTGCCGGAGAGCGAGTTGGTAAGAAGGGTGAACGGAATGGCCAGCATGGCAGCCCAAGCCGCTCCGATAAGGAGGAACGAAACGATGAGGAGATACTGGTCATGAATGAAGAATACCGAAAGGAAGCCGAGGGCTCCGACAAGAAGGCTCACGACATATGCAGTCTTGATGTTCTTGAACTTAGGGATAAGAAGCGCCCAGAGCATCGATCCGATGGCCTGTACCGCGAACATCATTCCGACCCAGTTTCCAGCGGTCTGATAGCCTGCAGAAGTCACGTCTGTAGTGCCCCATACGGTATCGGCGATAGCACCGTTGGTATATGTCCACATGTAAAGGAAAGCCGCCCAGCAGAAGAACTGCACGATGCCGACTGTCCAGAAGGTCTTCGGAGCATCTTTCAGCAGTGTAAGCATGCCCGGAGCCTTCTCTTCCTTCTTTTCAGGGTCGATGCCGTGGAATTCGGCATATTCCTTCGGAGGCATCTCCTTGACCTTGAAGGTCGTGAAGAGGACGCAGAGGATGAGGATGGCTGCACCGATGTAGAAAGCATACTTCACTGTGTCAGGAACCTGTCCCTCTGGTGCAGTGTTGGCAATGCCGATCCATGCGAACACGAACGGGAACACATAGCCCACGAGGCTTCCTGCATTGCAGAGAAAACTCTGGATGGAGTATGCCTGAGCCTTCTGTTCTTCGTTCACCATGTCGCCCACAAGCATCTTGAACGGCTGCATCGCCACATTGATAGATGTGTCAAGAAGCATGAGAGAGATGAGGCCGAAGATCATGGCACCACCTACTGCGAGACCGAAGTTGCCTGCGTTCGGAAGCATGCACATCACAAGGATGGCAATGATGGACCCGAGGAAGAGATAAGGAATCCTGCGTCCGAGACGTGTCCATGTCCTGTCGCTGTATTTTCCGACAAGCGGCTGTACGATCAGGCCCATGAGCGGCGGCAGAATCCAGAAGAAACTGAGATTGTGAGGATCCGCTCCAAGAGTCGCAAAGATGCGGCTGATGTTGGCGTTCTGAAGGGAATATGCAATCTGGACTCCGAAGAATCCGAAACTGATGTTCCACATCTGCCAGAATGTAAGTTTCGTTTTTTGCATTTTTATGCGGTTTTGGTTACTGTTTGTTCGTGTCAATAAGTCCGTAAATTTATAACTTTAATTTTATACCTTGTATAAATTGAAAGACGAACGGTCCGAAGAAACTGACGAACGGTCGGTTTTTTAGGACGAATTATACCTATATGATTGGATAATCGGGCCTTTTTTCCTATCTTCGGTCCTGAATTCAGCATGATTCATGGAATGAGACCTATTAGACTATCCTGGATTATACATATATTTGCCATACTGCATGCAGCCGTCGCTCTCGGCTGCCGTTTTGCAGGCATAGATGACCAGTTGCTGCTGACGATTCTTACCATGGCCCTGTCCCTGATAATCTGTATGAAGATGGGGCTGAAGATCGAGTTTACGGTTGCCGTGGTGATAACCGTAAACATTCTGGGCTTTCTGATAGGCACATGGGGTGCCCGGGTACTCCAATCATTGATTCACTCCGAACATGTAGTACACTGTCTGTCGACATTCGTGACAACAGAAATCCTAGGATGGTGCATTGTTGCCATATCCAACATCTTCAGACAGAAGAATGACAGGAACGAGCAGGTCAAGTCGTCACCATATATGAAATGGCTTCTGCTTACGGCATCTGCCATTTTCTTCATGCGCCTTCTTATCGTCCTCTTCATGTCAAAGTCCACATTCGAGCAGGAGGAGATCTTCGATATGGTAGGAAAGGTGACCGGAAACACATTTTCGCTGATTATTCTCATTTGCGTCAATGTGCTGTTTGTCAGGTCATTGGCAAGCAGAGACAAGAAGCCGTCAAGACTCAGCACAATCTTTCTTTATGTCAGTTTCATGCTTCTTTCCACCATGCTCGAAGTTTTCCTTGTGGGAATAGAGGAGGAGAGATTCATGCCGATCTTTACCGTTTCATTCATAATCCAGATTACGGTCTACTGCATAGTCTACATCATCAATTATGCGCTCACTGCACGTAGTGAGATGCAGGTCGAAAGGGAAAAGGCAAACATGGCGCAGTACAGGTATGTCAAACTCAAGAGACAGGTCAATCCTCATTTCCTCTTCAATTCCCTGAACATACTCGACTGCCTGATATGCGAGGAAAAGATCGAACAGGCCAGCGTATATACCCACAAACTCGCAGGACTATACAGATACATGATCAAAAGCGAAGACGAAGATGTGGTTCCTTTGAGGGAAGAACTTTCGTTCGTCAACCAATATGTGGATCTTCTGAAGGTGCGGTTCCCTGAAGGGTTCGAGGTCAGGATAGATGTGGACGAGGAACTTATGACAAGGTATGTCCCGCCTTGCTCCCTGCAGTTACTGATAGAAAACGCAACAAAACATAATACTGTGAGCATCGACAATCCGCTGATCGTCAATGTCTCATCTGAAGGTGAATCCATCAGGGTCAGCAATAACGTCATCCCGAAGATGACCCAGGCGACATCTACCGGACTCGGGCAGAACTACATCAGGCAACTGTATCTGGACCTTTCCGGCAAGGCTATTGCCATAGACAAGACCGATGACAATTATTCTGTGACCCTGCCATTATTGTGATATTGACATGAAAGTTCTGATAGTAGAAGACGAGATCATGGCTCAGAAGAGCCTGATAAGGACCATTACCCAGAATTTTCCAGACATGGAGATTGCTGGGACAACAAATTCCGTGAAAAGCACAATTGCCTGGTTGAAAGATCCGGCCAATACCGCAGATATCATATTCATGGATGTGGAACTCTCTGACGGAGAATGCTTTGAGATTTTCCGGCAGCACGACGTCAGGGCCAAGGTCATAATGACCACAGCATACGACAGTTACGCAATAAAGGCATTTGAGGCCGGAAGCATCGACTACCTTCTGAAGCCGATCGACATCTCTGCCCTGAAGAGGGCTGTGGCGAGATGCCGCATGAGCGGAGGAAACATCGATGTGGAGTCTCTATTGAAGAGCATCGGATCCGGTGAAGCGTCAAAGAAAGAATACAAGGAAAGATATATAGTCAGATTCAATGACAGGATTGTGCCTCTTGAAACGTCAGAGATAGCCTATGTATATTCTGAGGAAAAGAATAACTACCTTGTCACTTTCGGAGAACAGCGTTACGTCATAGACTCGTCACTCGACGTCATAGGAGAGGAACTCGATCCTGACAAATTCTTCAGGATATCCCGCAGTTGCATCATTTCCATGAAGGCGATAACCAGCATCATCAAGCAGGCCGGAAGCAGGCTCAGGATCATCCCGAAACCTGAAGCATCATTTGAAATGACCGTGAGCCGTTCACGCGTTGACGATTTCCTGACCTGGCTTGAAAGGTAACACTAAAGGCAGAGTGCATTTTCCTGACAGATTTCTAAAACCAGACCTGAGTCATCCGGAGAAACCCGTGTTTTTCCGGATGACCTGTTTTTATTTGGCTCACTGGTCGGGATTTGGTCCGAGGATTGTTTGTAAGGCCGTTTGTAATTTGGAATAATTATAAAATGGCTTACAGATATGGACAGATTGATTAACATTTGCACTGCCTTGATACTCTTATGTACGGGCAGTGCTGTTGTCTCGGCCCAGGGCGGATATACGGTGCAGGGAAGCGTAGAGGATGAATATGGCCCTGTGATCGGTGCGGCAGTGGTCGAGCAGGGAACCTCGAACGGTACGTCCACAGGACCGGACGGAGGGTTCTCCCTGACAGTGTCGGGCCCTTCAGCGCTTGTGGAAATAAGTTGCATAGGATATTCGAGCCAGGTCTTCGAGGCTGCCCTTGTTCCCCAGACGGTGACCTTGAAGGAAGACTCCGAGTATCTGGACGAAGTGGTGGTGATCGGTTACGGAACCGTGAAGAAGGACGACATGACCGGCTCGATCACGGCTATCAAGGCCGAGGACCTGAACAGAGGTGCTGTGGTCAATACCCAGGACATGCTCAAGGGAAAGGTTGCCGGACTTCTTGTGACTCCCGGTGACGGAGGTCCGGGTTCAGGATCGCGCATCCGCATCAGAGGCTCGGCATCCCTGAACGCCTCCAACGACCCTCTGATAGTCATAGACGGAGTCCCGATAGCGCAGGGTGCAGGTGGGGCCATGTCAAATCCCTTGGACCTTCTGAATCCAAATGACATCGAATCATTCTCGGTGCTGAAGGATGCGTCTGCTGCCGCCATCTACGGCTCCAGGGCATCCAACGGTGTGATCATCATCACTACCAAGAAAGGCAAAGGAAGCAGGCCTCAGGTAGCCTACAGCGGCTCCGTAAGTGTGCAGCGCATATCCGGGAAGGTTCCAGTGATGTCAGCATCGGAACTGAGGGATTTCTATACGAAGGTCTATCCGGCAGGCACCGCCACCGGTGACAGGATTGCTGAACTTACAGGCAACTCAGATACAGACTGGCAAGACCTTGTGTTCCGTACCGCGCTTGCCACAGAGCATAATATAAGCATATATGGAAACTACAGGAACCGGATGCCGTACAGGGCGTCTGCTGCCTACCTAGGTCAGCAGGGAACCCTGAAGGAATCCTCATACGACAGAGGAACTGTCGATTTCAGTCTTACGCCGGACTTCCTTGACAAACATCTGTCTGTGGACATCAGCGCAAAAGGAGTCTATTCATATTCCGACTATGCAGACGGAGGTACGGTAGGACGTGCGGCATTCTTCAATCCTACTATGGACCCGTACTGGCGCAATGCTGACGGCTCGATAGACTATACGACCACCAACGGATATTGGAATTACGGGAACGGCCGCGGAGAGGCATTCACGCCCAATACCCTCGTAGGTCCTAGTCCTCTTTCGCAACTTTATGACAATATCAGTGATGCCCGTTCGTCACGGTTCATCGGCAGGATGGCCGTGGATTACAAGATCCATGGCTTCGAGGCTCTTAGGGTCAATGTCAGCGCAGGGCTTGACTTTACCGGGACCGATTCCTACAACGGAGTCCGCCCGGGGTCGTTCCAGGCATATTCTGACACCGACAACCTGCGCATCGGACAGCATACGAAAGGCCGTCACATAAGCAGGAGCCGGATCTTCGAGGCCTATGCAGACTACAATGAGACCTGGGGTGTCCACAATCTTGACGTCATGGCCGGATATTCATGGCAGAACAGCTACAGGGCGAACCGCAGCGTGACCTATTTCAACATCACCGATGAAGTCAACCTCAATCCGGGTGAGACCCCTGAGTCCAGATATCTCTGGTACAGGAATGAGAATTACCTTGTGTCATTCTACGGCAGGGTCAATTACTCTCTCGATTCAAGATATGTCTTCACCTTCACGGCGCGTGCTGACGGATCGAGCAAGTTCGCCAAGGCCCACAGGTGGGGATTCTTCCCTTCGGGAGCCTTCGCATGGAACATCAAGCACGAGCCTTTCCTGAAGGATGTGAAGGAGGTGTCCACACTCAAGTTGCGACTGTCGGCAGGACTTACAGGCCAGCAGGACGGCATAGGAGACTATGTCCACCTTGCCCGGTACAATATCTCCAACAATCCGTCATATACCTACAACATGGGCACAGGGTTCGTCGATCCGATGACCCCTCAGGCCTATGACCCGACCATCAGGTGGGAGACCACCATGACATGGAACGCCGGAATCGACTTCGGATTCTTCGACGACCGTCTGTCAGGAAGCATAGATGCCTATCTCCGGGATACCAGGGACCTTCTGAACTCTGTACAGGTGCCTATGGGGTCCAATTTCGGCAACCGTCTGATGACAAACATCGGCTCCATACGCAACAAGGGACTCGAATTCTCCATCAGCGGAGTGCCTGTCCAGACCGGTGACTGGAGTGTGCAGGTGGGCTTCAACGGAACCTTCCAGGACACGAAGTTCACGAAATTGAATCCTACAGACGACAGGAATTATTATATAGAGACCGGCAGTATATCGAAGGGAACCGGAGGCTTCCTGTGCCGTCAGATGACGGGGTATGCTCCGTATACATATTATCTGTACAAGCAGAAATACGATGCCGACGGAAGGCCTCTGCAGAATGAGTTCGTGGACCTCACAGGTGACGGACAGATCACTGAGGCCGATAGATACATGACCGGCAAGAGCGTGTCTCCGAAATTCTTCTACGGCCTCAACATGAAGGTGACATGGCGCGACTGGGACTTCGGCCTGAACGGTCACGGTGCGGCAGGGACATGGGTCTTCAACGACTTCGCTTCTGCCAACTCTACCGCAAGCGTGGACCTGAATGCAGGAAATCTCCCGAACCAGGCCCGTCTTGTCAAGACCACCGGTTTCACGGCGCCGAACAGCGCAAGACAATGGTACTCGGACTATTTCCTTGAAAATGCATCCTTCTTCCGTCTCGACGACATCAACCTCGGATATACCTTCCGCGCCATAGGACGGTGGGAGACTGATATCCGTCTGGCCCTTGGAATGCAGAATGTGTTCATCCTGACAGGTTACAGCGGGGCGGACCCTGAAGTGGTATCGGAGACAGGTATAGACGGCACCATGTGGCCTCGTCCACGTACATGGTCCCTCCGTGTCAATGTGAACTTTTAAACCGACAAAAAAATGAAAAAGACAATATATATTATCGCCATAACGCTGACCGCAGCGTCGTGCGTGAACGATCTCGACACCCTGCCGCTGGACAAGACGGAACCGGTATCCGAGTATGTCTACGGCACATCCGAGGAAGCCTACCTTTCCGGTCTGGCACGCCTGTATTTCCAGTTCGTGTCGAATGACCTTACCGACCTCCAGGCCATGGACGGAGGGGCGTCGGAGGTGATAAGGGCGTTCTGGTCGGTGCAGGAGACCACCACAGACGAGGCAAAATGCTCATGGGAGAATGATGCCTGGGTGCGTGCCTTGAACACAAACACATGGACTGAAGTCCAGAATGACGCTGTCTATGCCGTGTATGTGCGTACCTTGCAGGGAGTAGCCTTTGTCAACGAATACCTTCGTCAGACCACTCCGGAACGTCTTAAGGACCGGGGAGTGTCTCCGGAACTGGCGGCAAAGATCGATGTGTTCAGGGCTGAGGCCCGGTTCATAAGGGCATATCTCTACTGGATGGCTCTCGACTGTTTCGGAAGCGTTCCGTTCACTACTGAAAACTCTCCTTTCGGAGGGACATATTTCCCTAAGCAGGCATCCGGAGCCGAGATATTCGCCTTCTGCGTGAATGAACTGGAGTACCTGAGGTCAGATGAAAGTCCCATGATGGCTCCACGTTCTCTTTATCCGCGTGCTGACAAAGGTGCCGCTACGGGACTTCTTGCCAGAATGTATCTCAATGCGGAAGTCTATACCGGGACTGCCATGTGGTCAGAGGCAAAGGCTGCATGCGAGGATATCTTTGCGATGGGTTATTCCCTATCGCCGGACTATGCCGCCCTTTTCCGGGGTGATAACGGCCAGAATCCGGAGGCGCGTGCAGAGATGCTTTGGGCCATCGATTATGATGACAGCAATACGGATTCATATGGAGGAACATCCTACCTCCTTGCCGCATCTCTGGCATCTACCGACATTACGGATGTCTCCCGTCCTAACGGGCAGCGTAACGGATGGGCCGGTCTGCGCGTACCTTATGAATTTGTGAACCGATATTTTGATGTGAGCGGTCAGAATTATGAGACTGGTACATATGACGTCGCGGACAAGAGGGGAGAGGTGTTCTATATCAAAGGCCGTCAGGAATCAATGGATGGGGCTCTCTATTCGTTCATGAACGGATGGTCGTGCCTGAAATTCAACAATATACCTCATGACCAGACGAATGAATCCTTCCTGTCCCAATCCGCCACGAAAAACTTTTCCGATGTGGATTTCCCTATGATAAGGCTGGGTGAGATATATCTGATATATGCGGAGGCATGCATGCGCTTGGGGCAGCCTTCGACGGCATTGACCAGAATCGAGGAACTTGCCGGGAGGGCAGGTACGGAGCCTCCGACGGAAATCACACCTGGATTCCTTGTGGATGAAAGGGCCCGCGAACTCTTCTGGGAGGCCCATCGCCGTACCGACCTCATAAGGTTCGGACTTTACCATACCGATGCTTATCTATGGCCGTACAAAGGTGGGGATTCATATGCAGGTCAATCGTTTCCGGCACATATGCTGCTGTTTCCGATTCCGCCTACGGAACTTGCCACAAACGATGCTCTGGTCCAGAATCCGGGCTATCCGGTTCCGTAAAGATTACGATTCGTCACAAAAAAATGACCGTTCGTCGTAAAACTTTAAGTGATTCATCCTTCATTTATGACAGATTTGCCGAATTATCACTATTTTCGTAGGATGTGTAAATGGGCACTTATGAATTTTGATAAAAATTTGGAATCATGAAGATATCATTTAAAGTTTTTTTGATGGGAACAATCGCTGCCGCTATGGCTTCATGCGCTTCTGACGGATCTTTTGCCGTGCCGGAAGCGCCTCTTGAGGAGTGTGTCTACAATGGGGGAACTACGGAATTCTCCGTATGGTCGCCGGATGCCGACGCCGCACAGTTGAGACTGTATCATTCTGCCTCAGACGACGCTGCATTCAGGACAGTCAACATGAAGAAGGCCAAGGGCGGACTTTGGAAGACAGTGGTCAACGAGGATCTCAAGGGGACCTTCTATGCTTTCAGGGTGGAGAAGGATGGAAAATGGCTGGAAGAGACGGCCGGAATCGCAGCAAAGGCTGTGGGAGTGAACGGAATGCGTGGTGCGGTGATCGACTGGAAGGATACCGATCCTGAAGGATGGTCCGAGGACAGGAGCCCGGCCATCAAGCCTTCGGACATCATCGTATATGAACTCCAGCATAGGGATTTCTCCATCCATGAGACCTCAGGAATCAGCAACAGAGGCAAGTACCTCGCCCTGACAGAGGAAGGTACGAAGAACCCTCAGGGACTTGCTACAGGTATCGACCATCTCAAGGAACTGGGAGTGACATATGTGCAGCTTCTCCCTTCGACAGACTTCGCTACCATTGACGAGACCCGTCTGGAAGACAATCAGTACAACTGGGGATACGAGCCTCTGAACTACAACGCCGTGGAAGGCTCGTTCTCTACAGACCCATACAACCCTGTCACACGCATCAAGGAGTTCAAGCAGATGGTCCAGGCTCTTCACAAGGCCGGTTTCCGCGTCATCCTTGACGTGGTCTACAACCATACCACCAACGCTGCCAACACAGGTTTCGAGCGCACCATGCCGGGATATTTCTACCGCATGCGTGAGGACGGCACCTTCTTCGACGGCTCAGGCTGCGGCAACGAGACTGCATCGGAGCAGGAGATGTTCCGCAAATACATGGTCGAGTCCCTCGAGTGGTGGATGAAGGAATACCACATAGACGGATTCAGATTCGACCTCATGGCCATCCATGACATCGAGACCATGAACCTCATCAGCGAGCGTCTGCACGCCATCGATCCTGACGTCGTGATATACGGTGAAGGCTGGGCAGCATCAGCCCCTGCATATCCTGCAGAAGAGATTGCGCTCAAGGCCAATACATACATGCTTGACAAGGTCGGTGCATTCAGCGACAACATCCGTGACGCCGTACGCGGCCCTCTCGGATGCGAGAATGCAGGCTTCATGGACGGAGTCGCAGGGAACAAACCGAACGTGGAGTTCGGAATCGCCGGCGGCATCGATCATCCTCAGGTGACTGTGGAGCGCTGGACAAACAGTCCTCTCCAGCATGTAAGTTATGTAAGTTGCCACGACGACCACTGCCTGCGTGACCGTCTTGAAGAGGCTACGGAGGCGACCGAGGCGGAGCGTCTGAAGATGGTGAAACTGGCCCAGACAGCAGTCTATACCTCACAGGGCATTCCTTTCATCTTCAACGGAGAGGAACTCTACCGTCACAAGCAGGGCGTGAAGAACAGTTACAATCAGCCTGATTCCATCAACGCCATCGACTGGACCTACAAGACAAAGTACAAGGACCTCGTGGACTATTATGCGGCGCTCGCTGCAATCCGTCATGCACATCCGGGCTTCTGCCTTGGCGATGCGGATCTCGTACGCGAGAAACTCTCATTCATCGATGTCAATGATCCATGCGTAGTGGCATTCAGGATCGACGGCCTTGAGGGCATTGATTCTGCAAAGTCTCTCACAGTGCTTCTGAACGGCTCGAAGAAGGCTGTCAAGGTAGAGATCCCGCAGGGCAACTACACCGTGCTTGCAAAGAACGGACAGGCCGATGCAGAAGGCCTTGCTGCATTTTCCGGCAACGAAATATCGGCCGTAGCGACATCCGCAACAATTCTCGCTGAAATGTGATGCGGCATGGACTGAGGCTCGCGTAGCGAAGCATTTTCCTATGCTTCTGCGAAGCGAGGCGAGCCTCAGTCCATGCATGAAAAGACAACAATAAAACAAACAGATATGAAGAAGATACTTTTTGCAGTCTGCGCTGCCTTTCTGGCTCTTTCGTGCACTCAGGCACCGGAACTGAAGCAGCAGCCTCTTGAAAACTCGGTAGTCTACGAGATGAACGTGCGTCAGTACACACCGGAAGGAACATTTGCTGCCGCACAGCAGCAGTTGCCTCGCCTCGCCGAACTCGGCGTCGACATCGTATGGCTCATGCCGATCTATCCTATCGGAGTAGAGGGCCGCAAAGGCACCCTCGGTTCATACTATGCCGTGAAGGACTATTGTGCCGTAAACCCTGAGTTCGGAACCCTCGAAGACTTTGACAACTTCCTTGCAGAGGCTCACCGCCTCGGTCTGCGCGTTGTCATCGACTGGGTGGCAAATCACACGTCTCCTGACGCAGTCTGGGTGACAGGCAAGGCTCCGGAGTGGTACGAACGTGATGCTGAGGGAAATACAACCTTCACTGCCGACTGGTCGGACACCGCCAACCTCAATTACGAGAACAAGGACGTATGGAAGGGCATGGCCGATGCAATGCGCTTCTGGATGGAACGCGGCATCGACGGCTTCCGTTGCGACATGGCATGCGAGGTCCCACTCGAGTTCTGGCAGGAGACCATCGCAGGTCTTCGCGCTGACTATCCTGACATGTATATGCTTGCAGAGGGCGAAGAGCCTCTCCTTCATTCCCTTTCCGACTTCGATGCGTCATATTCATGGGAACTCCACCACATGATGAATGCCATCGCCCGCGGAGAGAAGAATATCCCTGAACTTCTCGAATATATTCAGAAGGACGCTGAAAGACAGCCGGCCGACGCCTTCCGTCTTATGTTCACATCCAACCACGACGAGAACTCATGGGCAGGAACCGAATTCGAAAGGATGGGTGATGCTGCAAAACTGATGGCGGTACTTACCTTCACCCTTCCAGGCGGTCAGCCGCTTATCTATACCGGTCAGGAAATGGGCTGGAACAAGAGGTTCGAGTTCTTCGAGAAGGATCATATACCGGCATGGGAGGAGAACGAATATACCGACTTCTACAAATGGCTCATCGGCATCCGTCATGACAATCCTGCCCTCGCTGCAGGTGACAAGGGCGGCAAGTTCGAGGTGGTGTCTGCAGAAGACAGCGTCCTCGTCTTCACCCGTACCCTTCCTGACAACAAAGTCACAGTAAAGGCTGAACTCAAAGCCCCTTGGTCTTACGAAATCACAGTACAGTAACAGATATGAAAAGAATCCTTTCAGTAATCGCAGTCGTTGCCCTTGCTGCATGTTCGGGCAAGCCTGCTTTCGATCCCGCAACAGTTGCAGATGCCACTTCAGAGCAGGTGACACGTGTGGAACCCCTTTCATGGTGGGTCGGAATGAAGACCGACCTCCAATTGATGGTACAAGGCACCGGCATCTCTGACTATGATGTCGCCATCGAAGGCGGCAAAGGCGTTTCTGTCAGTAAGGTGACAAAGGCAGAAAGCCCTAACTACCTTTTCGTAGACGTCAAGATCGCTCCGGATGCCGAGCCTGGCACATACTACATCGTCTTCTCGAAGGACGGCCAGTCATTCAAATATCCATACGAAATCGCTGCACGCGAGGAAGGCTCTGCAGAACGCAAGAGTTTCACCACCGCTGACATGGTCTACCTCATCATGCCAGACCGTTTCGCAAACGGCGATCCGTCAAACGATTCCACCGAAGACACTGCCGAGAAGGCAAACCGTGCAGACGGCAACGGACGCCACGGCGGAGACATCCAGGGTGTCATAGACCACCTCGACTACATCAGCGAACTCGGTGCTACATATATCTGGACAACTCCGTTCCTTGAGGATAATGCTCCTGACGGATCATACCACGGATACGCAGCCTCAGATTATTATCACATCGACTCGCGTTTCGGATCGAACGAACTTTACAGGACACTCGTCGACAAGGCCCGCGAAAAGGGCATCGGCATCATCATGGACATCGTCCCTAACCACTGCGGTACTGAGCACTGGTGGATGAACGACCTTCCGTTCCAGGACTGGATCCATCAGTTCCCTGAATACACAGGCACGAACGTGGCATTCTCCACAAACATGGACCCTAACGCTTCACAGAAGGACCTCTACATCCAGGAAAGCGGCTGGTTCGTACCTTCGATGGTGGACATGAACCTCGACAATCCGTATGTACTCCAGTATTTCATCCAGTGGGGCGTGTGGTGGATCGAGTATTCCGGTCTCAACGGTTTCCGTGTGGATACATATCCATACAATGAGAAGGAACCTGCTTCTGAGTGGTGCAAGGCCATAATGAACGAATATCCGAACTTCAACATAGTAGGAGAGTGCTGGACTTCATCAATTCCTCAACTCGCATACTGGCAGGGCGGCAATGAGAACAAGGACGGTTTCGACTCTAACCTTCCGTCTATCATGGACTTCCCTCTCCACGATGCGATGCGCGCGGCTCTTGCCGAGGATGAAGGAGGCTGGGGAGCCGGCATGACCAAGGTATATGACATCCTCTCCCATGACTTCGTCTACCACGACCTTTCCAAGATGCTCATCTTCCCTGGCAACCACGATACAGCACGTATCGGTGACGTTGTGCGCAAGGATCCTCGTGCCCTCAAGATCGCCATGGCGATGATGGCCACAATGCGAGGCATCCCTCAGATATTTGCCGGTGACGAACTCATGTTCGTTTCATCAAAGCCGGACAACATCGGTGACCACCCTGGTCTCCGTGTGGATTTCCCAGGCGGATGGGAAGGCGATGAGATCGATCTCTTCACAGCAGAAGGCCGTAAGGCTCAGACTCATAACACCGACGGACTCAAGGTGGAGAAAGGTCAGGCAGCCGACCTCTTCGACTATGTGAGCGGTCTCTTCCAGTGGAGAAAGACAAAGGACGTCATCCACAACGGCAAGACAATGCATTTCATGACCCGTGACAATACTTATGCATACTTCCGTTACGACGAAGACGATGTGGTGTTCGTATACATCAACAATACCCTCGAGGACAAGAATGTCCCTTGGTCATATTATTCAGAGATTTCGGAAGGCCTTACCGGTGGCGTGAACGTCATTACAGGCGAACCTTTTGACGTGTCCGATGCTACTATCGTTGCTCCAAAATCAGTACTTATTGTGGAATATAGTAGATAATAATTTCATCTGATATAATATGGAGGAGACATCGCACCCCCGCGTAGGGGGTGGCTGCCGAAGGCAGACGGGGGTCTCCGGAATATTATACAGATGAAAAATAATCAATAGAATAATGAATAGGATATTATCAGCAATTGCAACAATCGTCCTTCTTGCAGGATGCGCAGCCAAGCCTGCGGGAGAAGTGACCGACGTCCAGACCCTCAAGTCTCCGGACGGAAACATGGAGATGACCTTCCATCTCACTGAAGACGGAACGCCTCAGTACACACTCAACTACGGTGACCAGAAGGTGATCCTCCCTTCAGACCTCGGATATGAACTCCGCGGTGTCCTCAAGGCCCAGAAACTGGTCTACAACGCAGACGGTTCTGTCTCTAAGGAAGACCGTGAGCCATGCAACTCCTTCCATGACGGATTCGCTCTGGAGAGTGTCGAGACAGGCACCTTCGACGAGACATGGGAGCCTGTCTGGGGAGAAGAGTCTGAAATCCGCAACAACTACAATGAACTTCTTGTGAACCTTGTCCAGACTTCTACCGAAAGGAAGATGGCCATCCGTTTCCGTCTCTACAATGACGGTCTCGGATTCCGCTATGAGTTCCCTTACCAGAAGAACCTCAGTTACTTCGTGATCAAGGAGGAAATGACACAGTTCGCCCTTGCCGGCGACCACACGGCATGGTGGGTTCCCGGAGACTATGACACGCAGGAGTACAACTTCACGGAGAGCCGTCTTTCAGAGATCGCAGGCAAGATGGAGAACTCCATCCCTGGAAACGACTCACAGACCCCGTTCTCAGTGAACGGTGTGCAGACATCCCTTCAGATGCGAACGGATACTGGCCTCTACATCAATATCCATGAGGCTGCCCTGGTGGACTACCCATGCATGCATCTCGAACTCGATCCTAAGACCTTCACATTCGTCTCTCACCTCACCCCTGACGCACAGGGATGGAAGGGCCGTCTTCAGACTCCTTGCACTTCACCTTGGAGAACAGTCCAGGTAGCTCCAAGCGCGACTGCACAACTCGCATCACGCCTTGTCCTCAATCTCAACGAGCCATGTGCGTTCGAGAACACAGACTGGATCAAGCCTGTCAAGTATATCGGAGTATGGTGGGAAATGATCACAGGCAAGGGATCCTGGAACTATACTGACGATTTCGCTTCTGTACAACTCGGCAAGACCGACTATTCAAAGGCGACACCTAACGGCCGTCACTCGGCGAACAACGAGAAGGTGCGCCGTTACATCGACTTCGCGGCAGAGCATGGCTTCGATCAGGTTCTCGTGGAAGGATGGAACGAGGGCTGGGAAGACTGGGCCAACTGCAACAAGGACTATGTATTCGACTTCGTCACTCCATATCCTGACTTCGACATCGAGGCCCTCAATAAATATGCTCACTCTAAGGGCGTAAGACTTATGATGCATCATGAGACATCATCGTCTGTACGCAACTACGAGCGTCATATCGATCAGGCCCTCGAACTCATGGACAAATACGGCTACAATTCGATCAAGAGCGGTTATGTAGGCGACATCCTCCCTATCGGAGAGCACCACTACAGCCAGTCCATCATCAACCACTATCTCTTCGCCCTCAAGAAGGCTGCAGAGCATGAGGTGATGGTCAATGCCCATGAGGCAGTGCGCCCTACAGGTCTCTGCAGGACATATCCTAACCTCATCGGAAACGAGTCTGCACGCGGTACCGAGTATCAGGCATTCGGCGGCACCATGCCTCATCATGTGACCATCCTTCCGTTCACCCGTCTCAACGGCGGTCCTATGGACTATACTCCGGGTATCTTCGTGATGGATATAGGTAAACTTACAGACGGCAGGAACAACTCATGGGTGAATGCTACCATTGCTAACCAACTCGCTCTTTACGTGACCCTCTATTCTCCTCTTCAGATGGCTGCTGACCTTCCTGAGCATTATGAGCAGTTCATGGATGCCTTCCAGTTCATCAAGGATGTGGATGTGGACTGGATCCAGTCCAAGTACCTCCTTGCGGAGCCGGGCGAATATGTCGTGATAGCACGTCAGGGCAAGAAGGACGGACAGTGGTTCTGCGGCGGTGTGACCGACGACCAGAAGCGCACACTTGAAGTGCCGATGAACTTCCTTGACGCAGGAAAGACTTATGAGGCTACCCTTTACCGTGATGCGGATGACGCCCACTACAAGGACAATCCTCAGGCTTATGTGATCGAGAAGATCGATGTGACTGCAGATACTGTTCTTCCTGTGACCATGGCTCCTGGCGGCGGCTTCGCCATCAGTTTTGAAGTCAAGTAGGCGGTTCTTTCAATAAGACAGTTCCCGCTGGATAACAATAAGGTGACATGCCACCCCCGGCCAGGGGGTGCCTCCCGAAAGGGAGGCGGGGGTCATCGGTTGTTACCAGCGGGAACTGTTTTATTAGGGGGATGCTATCTCTTTGGAATGTCCACGAACTTCTCGCTCTGTCCCTTGAGATGCTCAGAGAAGTAGTCCACGAGCCTCCAGTAGAAGTATTCGTTCATGTCGCCGAAGCCGTGACGCTGCTGAGGCAGGAGAAGCATGTCGAAACGCTTGCCTGCGCGGATGAGAGCGTCTACCACCCTCATGGTGTTTCCCGGATGTACATTGTCGTCGATATCACCATGGATCAGAAGGAGATGGCCCTTGAGGTTCTTCGCGATCTCAGGATTTGTTCCGATCTTGTATACGAAGGTAGTGTCTCCCTGGTCTGTGACTGTCTCCTTTACGCCGTGATGAGTCTCGCTCCACCATCTGTTGTAGATGTTGTTGTCATGGTTGCCGGCGCATGATACCGCAGCCTTGAAGAAGTCAGGATACTGGCACATTGCTGCAGTACTCATGAATCCTCCGCCCGAGTGTCCGTGGATGCCGACCTTGTTGATGTCGATGAACGGATGACGGTTTGCAAGTTGCTCGATGACATACTTGTGGTCCGCCAGAGGGTAGTCCCTCATGTTGCCGTAGCCGTAGTTGTGGTACCACTTCGACCTGCTCGGATGACCTCCGCGATGGCCGACTGTGATGACGATGAATCCAGCCTGTGCAAGGCGGTCGGTGCGCGGGCTCATTCTGGTGAAAGGATAAACGGTAGACTCTGTCTGAGGACCGGGATATACGTAATCCACGATAGGGTAGACCTTTGTCGAGTCAAAGTCGAACGGCTTGTACATCACTCCGTAGAGGTCGGTGACGCCGTCTGCAGCCTTTGCGGTGAAGAGTTCAGGGAACTTGTATCCGTTGGCGAACAACTGCGAGAAGTCGCTCTCCTGAAGATCCATCACCTTGTTTCCGGCATTGTCGAGAACGACAGCGACAGGAACGGTGTCCACGCGTGAGTAGTTGTCCACGATGTAACGGGCGTCGTCATCTACCTCCACTTGATGGAAGAACTCTCCTGCAGTGATCTGCTTCAGGCCTGTTCCGTCGAGGTTGGCACGGTAGAGATGCTCGTAGTATGGGTTCTCGCCCTTGTTGCGGCCGTTTGCCATGAAGTATACCGTACGTGTCTTCTCATCCACCTTGAGGATTTCGTCCACATGCCATGGGCCTTTGGTGATGCGGTTCTTGAGATTTCCCTTGTCGTCATAGAGATAGAGATGTGCCCATCCGTCACGCTCGCTCCACTGGATGAGTTCCTTTCCTCCATTCAGGATATGGATGTCGCGGCTCTCCTGATAGGTGTTCATGCGCTCTTCGATGATAGGGACGATGCTGTCCTGTCCGACGGTGTATGTGCAGACATCGATCCTGTGGAGGTCGCGGCTATGGCGTGTCATGAAGAATCTTTCGTTGTCTCCCTGCCATACCAGGGACAAGTCTTCCTTGTCACGCTGCTTCTGCTCGAAAGGCTTGCCCTCGATGCCGATGAACTGGTTCTTGAATGCAGCCACCTTTATCTCCTTGCGTGTGTTGTTCTCCATGTCGAAGATGTACAGGTGCTCTTCCGGTGCCTCCTTTTCGCCAGGCATCTGATACTTGTAGGTCTCAAGTGTAGGACGTGGCTTAGACATGATGTTGATGACCCAGAGGTCCTTCACTGCCCTGTCGTCAGAGATGGTGATGGCGAAATGCTTCGAGTCAGGAGACCAGTATCCGTATACGCCGCGGCGTGATCCGTTGCACAGAGTGTCGGTGTTCACCATCTTGTGCGGAATGCCGTAGCCGAAATGCTCCTGTCCGTCAGTAGTGAGTTGAATCTCGACGATGGTCGAGTCCTTCTCGTTCTTCTTCGCCTTCAGGTAGTCCTCGTAACTCATCTTGTAGAGGTTCATGTCCTTGGCATATACTACTGTCTTTCTGTCCGGTGATACGAGTCCCCATCTGAGTTCCTTAGGTTCCTTTTCCTTGTCCTTGAGGTGGGTCAACTGACGTGCAGGATAGTCGTATGAGAAGTAGAATGTGGAGTCCTTTGAAGACTTAACCTCGAAGGTGAAGGTCTTGCCGTCTTCCTGTGCCTTGAGGTTGGTGATAGGGATGTGGCGTGCCTCGAAAGGATCCTTTACGGTCTCTGTAAGTTGTGCTGCGATCTCATCGCGGTCAAAGAGAGGGGTCTGTGTCTTCTTGGACGGGTCCACTACATACCATGACTTTCCGTCACTGGTCTTGTACTCATACCAGAAGCAGTTGCCCTTCTGGAACCAGTGAGGGTCAACCTTGGTGGAGAAAAGCATGCTGTTGAGTTTGTCCAGAGTGAATTTTTCAGCCTGAAGATATTCAGGAAGTCTTTCCTGTGCTCCACAGTAAGCGCATGCAATGCATACTGTCAGGAATAATGTGGTCAGAATACGCTTCATTTTATGTTATGGTTGTGTTTTCGGAGGGCAAATGTAAGGATTTATTCCATTATTTTATTATATTTGGACGGTTTCTCCCCGCCAATGGACAAAATGAAACTTCCAATCGACAATTCTGTCCTTGCCTCCGTACTGGAGGAAATGGACATCCTTGACATTTCCGGCGCAACGATCCGTCAGTCTGGAGCGATTGCGCGGACTCTTGAAACGCGCACTTCCACTGAGTTCCTCCATCTTGAGATGGGCATACCGGGTCTGCCTCCGACACGCGTCGGCATCGAGGCGGAAAAGCATGCCCTTGATGCAGGTGTAGCCTCTCAGTATCCTAACATGTTAGGCACTCCCGACCTGAAGGAGCAGGCGTCCCGTTTTCTGAAGGCCTACCTTGATGTCGACCTGGCGCCATTGGGCTGTATCCCTACCGTAGGATCCATGCAGGGCAGTTTCTCCATCTTCCTTCTCTGCGCCCATCTGACCCGGGAAAAGGATACCATCCTGTTCATAGATCCTGGATTTCCTGTACAGCGTACCCAGGCTCATATCCTGAACATCCGCAGTGAGTCTTTCGACATATATGACTATCGCGGGGACAGGTTGAGGTCCAAGTTGGAAGAGCATCTCAGTAGCGGACGCATCGCGGCCATAATATATTCGAGTCCGAACAACCCGGCATGGTTCAATCTTACCGAGGATGAACTCAGGACTATAGGTGAACTGGCTACGGAGTATGATACTATTGTCATAGAGGACCTGGCATATATGTGCATGGATTTCCGCAAGCCTCTGGGCAATCCGTACGAACCTCCTTTCCAGCCTACTGTGGCCAAATATACGGACAACTACATCATCATGATGTCCGGCTCAAAGATGTTCAGTTATGCCGGTCAGAGAATTGCCATCATTGCGATTTCCGACCATCTTTACAAGCGGGAATATCCGCTTCTGAAAGAGATATACAAGATGTCCCGGCTTGGTGATGCATATGTGTTTGCCGTCCTTTATGCCGTGTCATCGGGAGCGAGTCATTCGGCGCAGTATGCCCTTGCGGAGATGCTCAGGGCTGCGGCGGACGGTGAACTGGATTTCGTTACCGCCGCATCGGAGTATGCCCGTCGTGCATCCCTTACCAAGAAGATGTTCCTCGACAACGGTTTCCATATAGTATATTCGATGGACGGCGACGAGCCGGTAAGTGACGGCTTCTTCTATACCGTTGGATACAAAGGACTGTCGAGCGGAGTGCTTATGGGAGAACTCATGCGTTACGGAATATGCTCGATCTCCCTCGAACTGACCGGCAGCAGACAGAATGGTGTAAGGATATGTGTGTCTCAGATGAACCGTCCGGAACAGTTTGACCTTCTGGCTGAAAGATTGAAACAATTTGCACAGGACCATATATGATCAGATACATGACCGCCTCGGAGGCCGTCGGCCTGATAAACTCGGGCGACAGCGTCTATATTCAGGGAAGCACTTCCATTCCGGAAGTCCTTTCCCAGGCACTTGCCGACAGAGGAAACGAACTTCGTGGGGTGACCGTCTATGCCGCCTTCGCGGTGGGACGTTGCGAGGCGCCATACTGCCGCCCCGAATACAAGGACTCCTTCATAGTCAAGAGTCTTTTTGTTGCCAACAATATAAGACGTTGGCTTGCTGATGGTTATGGGTCTACAATACCTGCCTTTCTTGGCGAGATTCCAGGCCTTTTCCGTGACGGGACCCTCCCTCTGGATGCGGTCTTTCTGAATGTATCACCTCCGAATGAGGACGGTTACTGTTCCTTCGGAGTGTCTGCCGACCTTGCCGTGAGTGCGACTGAATGTGCCCGTAAGGTGATAGTGCAGGTGAACAAGGCCATGCCGTTTTCGTATGGTGATGCCCTGATTCATGTGTCGAAGATAGATGCTGCGGTTGAGGTGGACGATCCTCTTGTGGAAGTCCCGACTGCCGTGCCGACAGAGGTCGATATCGCCATAGGCCGTCATATTGCAGAGATGATTCCTGACGGAGCCACTCTTCAGATCGGTGTGGGAGGCATCCCTAATGCCGTACTTTCTGCACTGAAGGACCATCAGCATCTGGGTCTTCATACGGAGGCCATGACGGACGGCGTACTGCCGCTTCTTGAGAGCGGAGTCATAGACAATTCATGCAAGACTGTCTGTACCGGCATTTCGGTGGCTTCACTTGCTCTGGGATCGCGCCGTCTGTATGACTACATGGACTACCGCAAGGACCTCCTGCTGAAGGATGTGGCCTGGACGAACGATCCTTTCCGCATTGCGCAGAATCCTAAGGTGATGGCCATCAATTCCGCTGTGGAAGTGGATCTTACAGGACAGGTCTGCGCCGATTCGGTAGGAACCCGCATCATTTCCGGCGTAGGCGGCCAGCATGATTTCATGTACGGAGGTTCTCTGTCAAAGGGAGGAAAGACATTCATCGCCATCCCGTCCATGACCGAGAAAGGCGTGTCGAAGATAAAGCCGGTGCTTACTGAAGGGGCTGGAGTGGTGACCACGCGACATTTCGTGCAGAACATAGTTACCGAATATGGTGTCGCAGAACTTCGTGGAAAAAGCCTTGCCGAGAGAGCCCGTGCCCTGATCGCCATCGCCCACCCGTCTGTGCGTGAAGAACTGGACCGCGCCGCTGCCGCACGTTTCGGATATGCGTATCTGCGCTGTGATGCGTAACTTTCTGGCACAGAGCGTCTTGACTGCTTTGTCCTGCAGGATTTGTCTTGCAGGCTGGAGTGGTTAATATGCTGATGTGTAGTGTTTTGTGTATCATGCAATCTATTCGTGTGAAAGTTTCCAAGATAATTAGTAATTTTGCATGTTGCGATATGGTTGCAGAATGGATAAAAAGGAATATATAGAGATAAAGGGTGCGAAGGCGCATAACCTCAAAGGTGCAAGTCTTTCGATTCCGCGCAGGAAGTTTGTGGTTGTGACCGGTCTGAGCGGGAGCGGCAAGTCGTCGCTGGCGTTTGATACCATCTATGCAGAGGGCCAGAGGAGGTACATGGATACGCTCTCGACCTACGCAAAGCATTTCATGGGCATACTGGAAAAGCCGGAGGTCGAGTCCATCACCGGCCTAAGTCCCATCATCGCCATAGAACAGAAGACCACCGGAAACAATCCCAGGTCCACAGTGGGTACCATCACGGAAATCTATGACTTTCTCCGACTTCTTTATGCGCGTGCCTCTACTGCATATTCTCCCGAGACAGGCAAGGCCATGGTCCGATACACGGACGAGCAGATCGTCTCTCTCATCATGGAGAATTACAAGGACCGCAAATGCTACCTTCTCGCACCTTTGGTGAAGGGAAGGAAGGGACATTACAAGGAACTTCTCGAGCAGATGCGCAAGAGGGGATATACTCAGGTGAGGATTGACGGGGAGTTGCATGAACTTAATGAGGTAACGGCGCTGGACCGCTACAAGGCCCATTTCATCGAACTTGTCATCGATCGTCTGAAGCCGTCCCAGAAGGATGAGAAGCGCATCAAGAGTTCTGTGATGTCGGCTCTGAACTACGGAAAGGGCTCCCTTGCCATAATGGATATGGAGACCGGCGAAGTCAGCCATTATTCCAAGCATCTTGTCTGTCCGGACACTGGAATTTCTTTAGCGGAGCCTGCACCGCATTCGTTTTCGTTCAATTCTCCTCAGGGATATTGCCCTCACTGCAAGGGGCTCGGCATCATCGTGGATGTCAATATGGATACGATCATCCCCGACAGGAAACTATCCATTGCGGAAGGTGGTATCGTTCCATTGGGAAAGGTGCGCGAGACGAAGAAGTTCGATGTCATAAGGTCGATTGCCAGGAAATATAACTTTTCATTATACGATCCTATCGGGGAACTTCCTGACGAGGTGGTGTCGCTGATAGTATACGGTTCTGACGAACTTTTCAGGGTAGGTGAGGGTACTTCTTCCGAGATGGTGTCGTTTTCCGGCATAGTCGGCGACATCAATGAGAAGATCGTATGTCCTGTCTGCGGAGGAAGCCGTCTCAATAAGGAGACCACATATTTCAAGATTGACGGAAAGACTATTTCCGAGGTTGCGGCGATGGAGATAGGCCAACTCCGTGACTGGCTCTTTTCTTTGGACGATGTGTTTGGCAAGAGGGAGAGCACGATTGCCCGGGATATCCTGAAGGAACTGAAGGACAGGGTGTCCTTCCTTCTGGATGTCGGTCTGGATTATCTTTCCCTTGACCGTGCAACTGCCTCATTGTCAGGCGGTGAGAGCCAGCGCATACGCCTCGCGACCCAGATAGGCTCGAAACTGGTCAATGTGCTGTATATACTTGATGAGCCTTCGATAGGCCTCCATCAGAGGGACAACCGTAAACTCATAGCGTCGCTGAAGAAACTTCGTGACGAGGGCAATTCCGTGATGGTCGTTGAGCATGATGCCGAGACGATGATGGCTGCGGACTGGCTTGTGGACGTGGGGCCAGGGGCCGGTGAGGACGGCGGCCGCATCTGCCTCAGTGCTCCGCTTTCTGTTCTTCTGTCCGACTCCTTGTCAGATGATTCTGTGGTATTGTCCGACAGTCCGGGATCTGAAGGACAGGAGGATGCGGAGAGAATGATAATAGGCCCGTCGACAACTCTGGAGTACCTTCGCGGCGAAAAGGCCATCGAAGTACCGTCTTCCAGAAGGACCGGCAACGGCCTCAGTCTGGGCATACGCGGCGCTACAGGCAACAACCTGAAGAATGTGGATGTGGATTTCCCTTTGGGGATGCTGATAGGAGTGAGCGGAGTCAGTGGCAGCGGCAAGTCGTCTCTGATCAACGAGACTCTCATGCCGATTCTCAAGAACCGGTTCTACAATGCCAAGATGCAGCCACTGCCGTGCAGGGAAATTGTCGGTATCGAGAATATAGACAAACTCATCGAGATCGACCAGAGCCCTATAGGAAGGACGCCGAGAAGCAATCCTGCGACCTTTACGGGCGTGTTCAACGATATCCGCAGTCTTTTCGAGGCTACACCTGACGCAAAGGTACGAGGTTTCAAAGCCGGAAGGTTCTCGTTCAATGTGCCGGGCGGCAGATGCGAAGAGTGCAAGGGTGCCGGAATAAAGGTGATAGAAATGAATTTCCTGCCGTCGGTCAATGTCGTCTGCAACGAATGCCGTGGCCGCCGGTATAAGAATGATACTCTCGCAGTAAAATATAAAGGCAAGAATATCAATGACGTCCTGGAGATGCCTATAAATGAGGCATACGAGTTCTTTGAGAATATACCTTCAATAGCGCAGAAACTGAAGGCCATGGTGGATGTCGGACTGGGATATGTGCGTCTGGGACAGTCTGCCGTAACTCTTTCGGGGGGTGAGAGCCAGAGGATGAAACTTGCTGCTGAACTTGCGCGTAAGGGGACGGGAAACACTCTGTATATATTGGATGAACCTACAACGGGCCTTCATTTTGATGACATCAAGGTGCTCATGGATGTGCTCCAGCAACTGGTGGAGCAGGGAAATACCGTCATCGTCATCGAGCACAATCTCGATGTCCTCAAGTCGATGGATTATATCTTCGACATGGGTCCGGAAGGTGGAAAGGCCGGAGGAATGATAGTTGCGGAGGGCACTCCGGAGCAGTTGGCCGCCAATCCTGATTCGGTGACCGGTCCGTTCCTGAAAGAAATACTGCCGTAAAATACAAAACACGCTATATGGAAGAAATCAGAATCTGGTGCGAAAATACCGGTTCATATGAAAAGGTCGCGATGGGTACGACCTTGAAGGAAGTGTCTGAACGTATCTGCCCGACAGTCAAATCCGGGGACGCATGTGGACTGCCTGTGCTGTCAGCCCTCGTGGACAATAAACTCAAGTCGCTGGACTATAAGATAATCAATCCTCATAATGTCCGTTTTGTGGGTTATGACCACCCTGACGGACGTCGTACATATATCCGTTCTCTCTGCTTTGTCCTGCAGAATGTCATAAGGGAGATGTATCCGTCCAAGGTGCTGGCCATTGATTATTCCCTTCCGAGCGGACTTTATTGCGAGATCCGTGAGGTGGAGCCGATGGAGGACGGACGTCCTAAGGTCTATTATGCGACGGACGAGGAACTGGAGAAGATCGAGTCCAGGATGCATGAGATTGTAGCTGCCGACCTTCCTTTCCGAAAGGTCATGATGAGTCTGAACGAATGTGAGAGATTGTATTCGGCCAATCACCAGACCCTGAAGGTGAATCTTCACAAGAGCATCGGCCGGTTCAACTATAATGTGTATTTTCTTGACGGACAGGCTGATACCTTCTATGGCCCGTTGACTCCTTCCACAGGAGTGCTGACGACATTCAACATCATGGGCTTCAATGACGGATTCTGTCTGCAGTATCCTATGGACGGAGATCCGGACAAGGTGCTTCCTATGAAGAGGCAGTCGAAACTTGCTACCGTCCTGAAGGAGCATTCTGACTGGTGCTCGATAATGGGGGTGCGCGGAGTCGGCATGCTGAACAGCAAGGTACATGACGGGAGCATTGTGGACCTTATAAATCTTTCCGAGGCCCTGCATGAGAGGAAATATGCCGACATCGCGGACCAGATATACGAAAGGCGAGGCAGCGTGAAGATCGTCTTCATTGCCGGACCTTCTAGCAGCGGAAAGACGTCGACCTCGAAAAGATTGGCCATACAGTGCCGCATCCTAGGCCTGAACCCTAAGGTGATAGAACTGGACAACTATTTCGTCGACCGTGAAAGGACACCACGTGACGAGAATGGAGAATATGATTTCGAGGCCCTGAATGCCATGGACCTGGATCTTCTGGGACGTCAGTTGAATGATCTTCTGGACGGCAAGGAAGTGGAGATTCCTCGTTTTGACTTCAAGGAGGGCCGTCAACTTTTCGAGGGGAACATGATGCGGTTGCATGAAAAGGACATCCTTATAATGGAAGGCATACATGCACTTAATCCTGCGATGATCCCGGGAGTGGACCCTTCGAAGGTCTTCCGCGTGTATGCGTCAGCCCTTACGTCTCTCTCCATTGACGAGAACAACAACATCTCGACTTCCGACAACCGCATGCTCCGTCGTATGGTCCGTGACAACCGCACAAGGGGAGTGGTTCCTGAGGATACGATAATGAGGTGGCAGAGCGTGCGTAGGGGAGAGAACCGCAATATCTTCCCGTTCCAGGAGAATGCCGATGCGGTCTTCAATTCCGCCCATATCTTCGAACTGCCGGTGCTGAAATACTACGCAGAGCCGCTTCTGCGCCGCATTTCGCCGTCTTCTCCGGCTTATGCAGAGGCCTCGCGCATGCTGAAGTTCCTGGATTATATCGTGGCCCTGTCTCCTTCTGAGATCGCGGCCATCCCTCCGACTTCCATCCTCAGGGAGTTCATCGACGGACAGACTTTATAAATATCGATATTATGGCTAAGGTTCTGACACTTAAATTTGTAGACGGCTCATACAAGGAGTGTGAGGTCACAGGAAGAATCATGGGTGGCGAGAATGTATACTACAGGCCCCTCTCATCTTTGACAAAGGGATGTATCGGATGGGATTCCGGAGCCGAACCCGATCATAATGTGTATGTCCTTGAGGTGGGCAAAGACTATGTCGTTGTCGAAGTCAAGGGATGGGGACGCGAGAAAACCGGTCCTTACACACTGTATGAAGGCGTCGAGAAACGCTACAGTTACATGTTCGGGGAATGGTCCTACCATTTCTCCGTCTCCCTCGTCCGGATGGATGTCTGAATCCGTTGACGTCAGTCTTCGTAAGGCTCGTTGAAAGGCATGAGGAACGGATTGGTCATGCGCTCGGTGGCGATGTCTGTCGACGGGCCGTGGCCGGGATGTACCTCTATGGCTCCGTCCAGTGTCATGATTTTTTCAAATATGCTTTTCATCAGGACATCGTAGTCGCCGCCCGGATGGTCTGAACGTCCGATGGCGCCTGCGAAAAGCGTGTCGCCGCTGAAGAGGATTCCGTTTTTACGCTCAAGATAGCATACACCTCCTACGGTATGTCCCGGAGTCTCGATGACCTCGAACTTCAGGGATCCTACCTCTATTATATCGCCTTCCCTTACGTCAGAAGTCCTGAAGGACTCTGGCAGAGGGGCACCGAACACGCGGCAGAAGAATTCGTTGTTCTCCAGAGTGAAATTGTCCTCCGGATGCATGTACACAGGGATACCTCCGTAAAGTTCTGCAAGTCTTGCAACTCCCAGAATGTGGTCGAAATGGCCGTGGGTGAGCATGATGCATGAAGGCTTGAGGCCCTTGGCGGCAACGAAGTCAGTCAGACGCTTGGCCTCCGCTTCTGAATTGCAGCCCGGGTCGACGAAGGTGCAGTTTCCTTCTTCATCCCACGCTGCGTGGCAGGTGGTCTGGAAACTGTTGAAGGTGAAGTGTTCTATGTGTATCATTCAAAAAATCATTTAAAACACACAAATTTACATTAAAATTTAGTATGTTTGCTAATTATTAGGTTAGAAACTGCTTTGGGCGATGAAAAATTCGAGCCAAAACGGTTTCTCAAATTATGCTAAAATCTAAGTTATGCACATAGCGATTGCAGGAAACATCGGCAGCGGAAAGACAACCCTTACAAGGATGCTGGCTGCCCATTACGGCTGGACCCCTAAGTTCGAGTCGGTAGATTACAACCCATATCTCGCTGATTTCTATGAGGATATGGAAAGATGGTCGTTCAATCTTCAGGTGTACTTCCTTAACAAGAGGTTCAAGGATGTGGTGGATATTTCAAAATTGGACGAAGTCATCATCCAGGACCGTACCATATATGAGGATGCCCGTATTTTTGCTCCTAACCTCCATGGAATGGGACTGATGAGCACGAGGGATTTCGAGAACTATTCGGATCTCTTCGACCTGATGATGTCTCTGGTGAATCCGCCTGATCTCCTCATATATCTCAGAAGTTCGATCCCTAACCTTATCGGTCAGATCCAGAAGAGAGGACGCGAGTACGAGAAGAGCATCCGTATCGACTACATCACAGGACTGAACGAACGCTATGAAAACTGGATCAAGGACTACAAGCACAAACTTCTTATACTTGACGTAGACCGCATCAAGTTCGAGAACAATCCGGAGCATTTCCAGGAGGTTACCGACAAGATCGATGCAGAACTCTTCGGACTTTTCACTAATGAATAACTAGCGGGGCGGTTCCCTTGAAGGGAGGCCTCTGTACTAATCTAAACAGAATAATTATGGCAGAAAGATTAACCATTATCGACTTTGTCGAGAAGTATGTTGCCAAGTATTCCAAGAATCCTTTCCTCTGGGAGAAGAATCTTGATACGAATGTCTGGGAACCTACAACTTATGAAGAGACATTGGCTAAAGCCAAACGTATTGCAGCCGGTCTCATGGCTCTTGGCGTGCAGAAGGGAGAAAAGATCTCATACCTCAGCGAAGGCCGTGACATGTGGGTGATCGGAGAACTCGGAGTTCTCTATGCAGGTGCAGTGAACGTTCCTCTTTCCATCAAACTAGGTGAGACCAATGACCTTGTGTTCCGTGTGAAGCATTCGGATTCGAAATATGTGATCACCTCGAAGTTCCAACTTGCCAAGATCAGGGCCGTTCTTCCTGAATGCCCTATGGTGGAGAAGGTCATCATCTTCGATCAGGTGGATGACATGAAGGAGAATGAGATGTACATCGGCGACATCATCGAGATGGGAGACAAGTTCCTTGCAGAGCATGAGGACCTCTTCATCCAGAGATACAAGTCCATCGGACCTGACGATTATGCTAACATCAGTTACACTTCAGGAACCACCGCGGATCCTAAGGGCATCCTCCTCACTCACAGGAACTATACTGCAAACGTCGAGCAGGCTCACTCGGTTATCGGTGTGACACCTGAAGACAGGATGCTCATCATCCTCCCTCTCGACCACTGCTTCGCTCACGTAGCGGGATTCTACACAATGATGTCATATGGCGCATCCCTCGGTATGGTGCCATCAGGAAAGAGCGGTAAGGAGGCTTTGAGGAACATTTCTCCAAGTATCCAGGAACTCAAGCCTAGCGTGATGCTTTCGGTTCCGACCCTTGCAAAGAGTTTCAAGAAGAACATCGAGACCACCATCGCAAAGAAGGGCCCGACTATCGAGAAACTCTACAACTTCGCACTCAGGAATGCGATCGCATACAACAAGGAAGGCTACAACAAGGGAACGCAGTTCGTCGACATCTTCCGCAAGCCTCTCATGCTTCTCTTCGACAAACTCATCTTCAAGGCTGTGCGTCAGGGACTCGGCGGAAACATGAAGTTCTTCGTCGGCGGAGGCGCCCTCCTCGATATCGACCTTCAGAGGTACTACTATGCAATCGGCATCCCTATGTACCAGGGTTACGGCCTTTCAGAGGCGACTCCTATCATCTCTGCGAACTCTCCTGCAAGACATATCTTCGGCTCGTCAGGAAAGATCGTCCAGCCTATGGAGATCAAGATTCTCGATGCTGACGGCGTAGAGCAGCCGTTCGGATCGAAGGGTGAAATCTGCATCAAGGGCGAGAATGTGATGGCCGGTTACTGGAAGAACCCTAAGTCGACAGCGGATACTATCGTGGACGGCTGGCTCCATACAGGAGACATGGGTTACATGCGTGACGAAGAGATGCTTTATGTGGTAGGACGATTCAAGTCTCTCCTTATCGCCGCTGACGGTGAAAAATATTCACCTGAAGGAATCGAGGAAAATCTCGTGGAAAGTTCGAAATATATCGACGGAGCCCTCCTTCACAACAGTCAGGACCCATATACCATCGCCCTCATCACTCCAAACAAGGAGGCTCTGAAGGCCTATGCAAAGGAACTCGGTCTTGATCCGACATCCAAGGAGGCAAAGGTGAAGATGCTCGAACTTCTTCAGGACGAGGTCAACATGTACCGCAAGGGCGGACGTCTCTTCGGTGCCTTCCCTGAAAGATGGCTTCCTGCTGCAGTCTGTGTGCTTCCAGAGCCTTGGACAGAGCAGAACCACTTCCTCAACTCTTCGATGAAGGTTGTCCGTGGTCGTGTCGAGGAGGCTTACAAGGCACATATGGAGTACGCATATACTCCTGAAGGAAAGAATATTGTAAACGATATGAACCTTGCTTCACTCTAATGGATTTTTCAGAACTGATTCAGAAAAGACAAAGTGACAGAAGATATGCTCCCAAGCCAGTGGCTAGGGAGCATATTCTCAAATGTCTCGAGGCTGCCCGTCTTGCGCCGTCTGCCTGCAATTCGCAGCCGTGGAAGTTCGTCGTAGTGGATGACAGGGCGAAACTTGCAGAGATGTCCGACGCAGCCATAGGACTGGGAATGAACAAGTTTACCGTTCAGGTGCCTGTTCTGGTCGCTGTAGTGCAGGAGCCAATGAACATGTCTGCGAAGGCCGGTGCCTTGGCAAAGGACAAGGACTATAGCATGATGGACCTTGGAATGGCAGTGGAGAATTTCTGTCTTCAGGCTGCAGAACTCGGTCTTGGCACATGCATCATGGGCTGGTTTGACGAGAAGCGCATCAAGAAACTTCTCGGCGTGCCGCGAAGCAGACGCATCCAACTCCTCATAGCCTTGGGGCATCCGGATTCTCCTACCCGTCAGAAGATCCGCAAGCCCCTGGAAGAAATCTCCTCCTGGAACAACTACTGATTCCTGTCATCTTTCAGGTTCGAAGTGTTCCTTGCCTACACCGCAGGCAGGGCAGGTCCAGTCGTCCGGCAGGTCTTCGAAAGGCGTGCCGGGGGCTATTCCGCCTTCGGGATCTCCTTCTTCAGGGTCATATACCCATCCGCAGATGATGCAGACGTATCTCTGCATTGATGCCTCTTCGTCTTCCTCAATGGTCTCTTCGATCATTTCCTTGACTTCTTCCTTTGATGCTTTTCCCACGACGATAGTCTCCTCGCTCAGGTCTGCGACCCTTGCTGCCGGGGATGGCTCATGCAGCCTTTCCGTAACTTTTTTCCAGTCGATGAGGTCCCAGCAACTATCTACGTAGGCTGCTCTCTTGTTGCGGTAGTCGATGTAATATGCATGTTCCCACACGTCGATGGTCATCAGCGGCTTGTAACCTGCTCTGAGAGGATTGCCTGCATTCGATTCCTGAATGATATGGAGTCTCCCGCTCGGATCTTGGGCAAGCCAGGCCCAGCCGGAACCGAAGATTTCAATAGCTGCCTTCTTGAATTTCTCCTTGAATGTTTCCACCGATCCGAAATCACGGATAAGGTAGTCCTTAAGTTCCAGAGGCATAGGTTCCGGGGCCGGGGTGAGCGTGTTGAAGAAGAATGTGTGGTTCCATACCTGGGCGGCATTGTTGAACACAGGCCCTGTCGCTGTGAGGATAAGGGTTTCCAGCGGAACTTCAGAAAAAGGTGTACCTTCCGTCAGACGGTTGAGGTTGTCGATGTAGGTCTGGAGATGCTTTCCGTAATGATACTCGATTGTCTCCTTGCTCATTCTTGGTTCCAGTGCATCATGTGCATAAGGGAGTTGGGGTAAAGTGTAGATCATGACTTTTTGTTTTTAAAGTTCGTTACTTACCCCGGAATCAATTATCAGACCTTAAGCGTCAATGAGCGAATATGAATCCGAAATAAATTCTCGGACCCATAGGGCGGTTGAGCCCGTCCTTGTTGACCGCAAGCAGAAAGTCTGCCTTCAGAGTCAGCCTCAGAGCATCTCCGACGGCATATTCCACTCCGACGAACGGGTCGATTGCGAAGAACGGCTTCTTGTTATATACCGCACTGGTTTCAGGAATCCAGTCGTGCTTGTCTCCTTCGAACATATAGTAGGCAGTCTCCATTCCGCCTCCGACAGTCGCTCCGAAATATGGATAGAATTTCCCTGCCTTCCAATACCAGTCTGCGAGAATTCCTGTCCAGAATACCTTGTTGAAACTTCCGCTCGCTACCTCCTTCTTCAGGCCCATGCTGGAGAAATATCCTTCAAATCCTGCGCGTAAATGATCCGTGAGATGCAGTTTCGCCACTCCTCCGATACCGAAGGTCATGCCTCTGGGGTTGAAGTTGAACGGGTTGTCGCATCCGCTGAGGTATCCTGTGTGGAGCATCATTCCTCCTGAGAATCCTTTGATGACCTTCTGGTCTTCAGACTGTGCCATGCCGACAAAAGGGCAGAGCATCAAAAAGATTGCTATATATATAAGTTTCTGCTTCATAATTACTGCAAAAATATATATAAATATGACCATACGCAAATGCTGGGGCAGATCTGCGGATTTTTGCTCAAATAGTCTGTCAGTTCCATAGATTTTTATAAAAAGGTGCTAAATGACTTTTAATTTTCATGAAAAATTTGGAAATGAATTTTAAATCATTACCTTTGCAAAAGACATCAGAAATTTTTTTCGTGTCTATTTGTTAAGTTCGTTTTATATACGGCAGGCGTCCTTGGGGAGGGGCGCCTGCTAATTTTTATGCAATTGACCCTCTGTGTCGATTTTTTTTGTAACTTAGGCGCGATTTTGACGAATAGTGTCGAATTCTATGTAATTATTAACAATAAAACACAACTGAAAATGAACAAGAACAAGATCAATTGGGTTGCGGTCCTTACCATGATGTTCCTCTTCGGAATGATCTCTTTCGTGACCAACCTTGCAGCACCTATCGGAGTAATCTGGAAACAGGCCCCTGGTATCGACGGCTCAAGTTTCTGGGGTATGATGGGTAACATGATGAACTTCCTTGCATACCTTTTCATGGGTATCCCTGCCGGTAAACTCATCACAAACCATGGTTACAAGAAGACTACCCTCATCGGTGTCGGAGTCGGATTCTGCGGTGTACTCGTGCAGTTCCTTTCAGGTAAGATCGGTGTAGGTGCAACTCTCGCAGGACTTCCTGCAAATTTCTTCGTATAC
>JAFVHZ010000104.1 GCA_017474265.1 Bacteroidales bacterium
CCATGCTTGCCAGAGACCTTACTCCTGACCGTATCAATGCCTCGAAGGACATCGCCATAGAGTTCATTGCCCAGCGTCCTTCCGACAGGATGGGAATAGTGGTGTTTGCGGGAGAAAGTTTCACCCAGTGTCCTCTGACCACGGACCGGGCAACCCTTATCAACCTCATGAAGGAGGTCCAGACCGATATCATAGAGGACGGTACGGCGATCGGAAACGGACTTGCCACGGCAGTTGCACGTATGAAGGATTCTGACGCAAAGAGCCGTGTGGTGATTCTTCTAACCGACGGTGTCAACAACAGGGGTGAGATATCGCCGCAGATGGCTGCAGAGATCGCCAAGACTTATGGGGTCCGCGTCTATACCATCGGAGTGGGAAAGGAAGGTACAGCCCCTTATCCTGTAATGACTCCGTGGGGAGTCGAAGTGCAGAACGTGAAGGTGGAGATCGATGAGGCTCTGCTTGCGGAAATTGCGGAATCTACGGGTGGCCGTTATTTCAGGGCTACGGACAATACGAAACTTGCCGAAATCTATAGTGAAATCAACAAGATGGAGAAGGCGAGGACTACAGTCGACAGTTTTCCTGTATATAAGGAACTTTTCGGAAAGTATGCCCTGATGGCATTGCTTGCACTGTTTTTGGAACTTATTCTCAATTGGTTTGTAATAAGGAGGTTGCCATGATAAATTTTGCAGAGGCTCAATATCTTCTTCTTCTTTTCCTTATTCCTGCCTTCTTTCTGCTTCAGGCTCTGGTGCTTGCCATGAGACGCAGAAGGATAAGGAAATTCGGTGATGAATCCCTGGTGACCCGACTCATGCCTTCGTGGTCGAAGAGCAAGGTCTGGGTGCGTCTGTCGTTGTTTTCAATCGGCTTCTTCTTTTTCGTGATAGGACTTTCCAGGCCGCAGATAGGCGCGAAACTCAAGGAACATGAGACCAAGGGGGCTGAGATAATGATAGTCCTTGACGTGTCGAACTCGATGCTTGCCGAGGATTATTCTCCAAACAGGCTGGAACGTGCGAAACTCGCCATATCCAGACTCGTGGACAAACTCAGGGATGACCGTATCGGCCTGATATTGTTTGCCGGGAACTCATTCGTTCAACTTCCGATAACTACGGACTATGTGTCTGCAAAGATGTTCCTGAATTCAATTTCCACCGAGTCTGTTCCTGTCCAGGGTACGGCGATCGGAGACGCTATAAATACTGCAATGAGAAGTTTCAGTGCCCAGAGTGAGAAGAGCCGTGCCATAGTGGTCATCACCGACGGTGAGAACCATGAGGACGATCCTGTCGCTGCAGCAAAGCAGGCTGCGGAACTTGGAACGCGGGTGTTTGCCATAGGAGTCGGTTCTCCTGAAGGAAAGCCTATCCCTATGGACGGTGAACTCCTCAAGGACAAGGACGGTGAGATCGTTGTCACCAGGCTTGACGAGAAGGTGCTTCAGGAAGTAGCACAGGCCGGAAACGGTGTATATGTGCGTGCAGGAAACAGCGAGTTCGGACTCAATCCTATAATAGATGACATAAGGAAGATGGATGATGAGAAATACAGTTCGATCGTGTTCGAGGAGTTTGACGAGCAGTTCATGTATTTCCTTGGCATCGCACTGTTCTTCTTTGTCATAGAGATGCTGGTAGGGGACAGGAAAGCCAGAAGGCATTTGTTTAATAAATGAATATGAAAAGAATAATTATAATATCAATCATGTCGCTGATGTCTGCCGTCGGGGTTTATGCTCAGGTGGACAGACAGGACGTGAGAAGGGGCAACCGGGATTTCAGGAAGGAGAACTACCGTGAGGCGGAGATCGACTACAGGAAGGCACTGGTAAAGGATTCTCTGTCTGTGGCGGCTAATTACAATCTTGCCAATACGCTATACCGTGAAGGTGATATGGCGAATGCGGCCAAGGCTTTGGAACAGATAAAGGAGGTGGCGCCGTCGTCAGCCTCTGCGTCGGATTATTATTACAATGTCGGAGATGTGGCCATTGCTCAGCAGAACTGGCAGGGAGCAGTGGATGCTTTCCGTCAGTCCCTTATTCTTAATCCTGGTGACATGGATGCAAAGGAAAACTACATCTATGCGAAGAAGAAACTGGAGGAGCAGCAGAATCAGCAGCAGAACCAGAATAATGATCAGAATCAGGGCAATCAGGATCAGAACAACGATCAGAACCAGAACAACGATCAGAATAATCAGGACCAGAAGAGCGATCAGAACCAGAACGAGGATAATCGGAACGACAATCAGAATGATGATCAGGACAGGAATCAGGATCAGAAGAATCAGCCTCAGCAGGGACAGCAGCCGAAGATAACTCCGCAGGCGGCACAGCAGATGCTTCAGGCCATTCAGGCGAAGGAGAAAGAGACTCAGGATAAGGTTAACAAACAGAAGGCGGAGGCTCTCAAATCAAGACAGAAGGACAAGAACTGGTAATTGGAGGGAATATATATGAGAAAACTGTTATTGACATTTGTTTCAGTGGTAATCTCTGTGGCTGCATCGGCGCAGACCGGCATAAAGGTCGAGGCTCCGAATGTGGTCGCGGCAGACGAACAGTTCAATGTGACATTCATAATAGAAGGAGAGGACAGTCCGTCTGATTTCCAGTGGACGCCGGGCAATGACTTTCAGGTTCTCTGGGGGCCTCAGCAGGGACGTTCCACCAGTCTTCAGATAATCAACGGGAAGAGGACGAAGTCTGTACAGACTACTTATACCTATGTCCTGAGGCCGACGGGAACGGGGAAATTCACTTTGGCAACCGCTACGGCAAGGGTCAAGGGCGATATCATCTCATCCTCTCCATACTCTATCCAGGTGGCATCGGCAGGTGCGTCGTCCTCTCCTTCAGGATCCGGCTCTCAGTCTTCTCAGCCATCAGGCCAGTCTGCACAGAGACAGCAGAACGCAGGAGTTCAGGACGGTGACATCTTCCTGAAGATGGACCTCAGTCGGAGTAAGGTGGTAGTCGGAGAACCGATCATCGCAACTCTCAAACTCTATCAAAGGGTGAATATCGCCGGTTTTGAGAATGTCAACTTCCCGACGTTCAACGGTTTCTGGAGTCAGGAGATAGAGGCTCCGACAAATATAGAGTTCGCTCGTGAAGTATATGACGGACAGATATATAATGCTGCTCTGCTGCGCAAGTTCATTCTTATCCCTCAGCAGCAGGGGCAGATAAAGATAGATCCTGCAGAACTTGTCTGCCTGATCAATATCAGGGTCTCTTCGGGAGGAACCAGCATCTTTGACGGCTTCTTCGATGATTACAGGACAGTGCGCAAGAAGGTGTCTACGCCTCCTCTTACCGTCAGTGTGTCACCTCTTCCTGCAGGTGCACCTGCTTCCTTTGCCGGTGGAGTGGGTACCTTTGAGATCTCTGCAAAACTGAGCCGTGATACCATAAAGACCCATGAGGCGGCCTCTCTCCTTGTGACAGTGACCGGAAAGGGAAATGTCACGCTTCTTGAGGCTCCTAAGGTGTCGTTCCCTCCTGACATGGAAGTGTATGATACGAAGGTATCGGACAGAGTCGACAAGAACGGAATGGCAGGCAGCAAGTACTACGAATTTCCGTTCATACCGCGCAGTCACGGCGATTTTGTGATAGAACCGATAAATTATTCGTATTATGACGTCGACAAGGGACGGTATGTCACACTCCAGACACCGCCGCTCTCTGTTTATGTGGAGAAATCGGGTGAAGCGGAGTCAACCGGTGGAATAGTCGTATCCGGACCGTCGCAAAAGGATGTGAGGACCTTGGGAAGCGACATCAGGTTCATCAATACGAAGGCTCCCGATCTTGTGCCGGCCGGACGTTTCTTTGTCAGTTCAGGATTGTTCGCCGCACTGGCACTGCTTCTTCTGATTCTCTCTGTAATATGCTGGCTTGTATTCAGAAGGATTGCTTCAAGAAGGGCCGATGTCGTTGGCACGAAGAACAGAAAGGCTACCAAGATGGCTATGAAGAGACTTCATCTTGCCTCCACTTTCCTCAAGCAGAATCTCCATATGGCTTTCTATGAAGAACTGCATAAGGCTCTTCTGGGCTTCATATCTGACAAACTGAACATGCCTGTGGCCGAACTTTCGCGTGACCGCATCTCGGAAGTCATGAAGAGCAGGAATGTGGAAGATTCATATGTGGAGAAATTCATTGCTGTTCTTGATGCATGCGAGTTTGCAAGATACGCTCCGGATGCGGGTCATGAAGCAATGGAGACACAATATAAGGCTGCGGTGGAAATCATATCATCAATTGATTCAAATATGAAATTAAAGAAGACGTCCGGTAAGGGTGCGGTGCTGGCAGTGATGTTGCTTTCGGTTCTTCCTTTTGCTGCACAGGCGCAGGACCAATATGTGGATTCTCTTTGGAATACGGCGAATGCCGCCTATTCTGAGGGAAGATGGAGTGATGCGGCAGCAGGATATGTTCAGATATCCGGTATGGGCTTGGAGTCGGCCTCCCTTTACTGCAATACAGGTGATGCATACTTCAAGGACGGGAATGTGCCGATGGCCATCCTGTCATATGAGAGAGCGTTGAAACTTGATCCGTCATATGCAGATGCACGATACAATCTCGAACTGATGAATTCATTGATACAGGACAGGATAGATCCTGTGCCGGATTTCATCCTTAAGGTCTGGGCTTCCAAGGTGTGCTATCTTATGGATTCGGATTCGTGGGCCGTATGTTTCCTTGTGTTCCTTGCCCTGACTCTGGGGCTGGTGCTTCTGTTTCTACTTGCCCCTGGTGCTGCAGGCCGTCGTACAGGCTTCTTTACAGGCATAGTGACACTTTTGATGGCTGTGATGTCGTTGAGTTTCTCTCTTTGGCAGAAGAATGAATATATGAGTGCTGATGATGCCATCGTCATGCGTCCGGTGACATCCGTGAAGAGTTCTCCTTCTTCGGAATCTTCAAAGGACCTCTTTATCCTTCACGAGGGTACCAAGGTCAAGATGATAGATTCCGTCGGATCGTGGTGCAATATCGAACTCGCAGACGGACGTCAGGGATGGATTCCGTCATCGGATATTGAGGTAATATGATTTTTTACATAAAGTATTCTGTTAGTCATCAAGATTTGTTATATTTGTAGGAATTTGTTTCCGAATAACTAAAACTTGAACTGATGACTGGCAGAATAAAAGTGGGAATCATAGGATTTGGCCGTATGGGGGAGTTCTATGTCGAGGATATGCTCGGCAGTGGGCGATGGGATATCAAGTATATCTGTGACCGGTCTCCTGTATCTCGCGGACTTGCTGCAGTCGCCTGCCCTTCGGCAGTCATCATTTCCGATGAGGATATAATATTCAATGATCCCGAAATCCAGGTTGTCGGTCTGTTTGCTCTTGCAGATTCAAGGAAATCGCAGATAGACAAGGCTATTGCCTCCGGAAAGCATATCATATCGGAAAAGCCTATAGGACTTACTCCGGAAGACGAGTGGGACTCGGTCCGCCGTGCTGAAGAGTCAGGACTTGTCGTGGCCGTCAATCTTTATCTGAGAAACAGTTGGTATGCCCAGGCCGTCAAGTCTTTCATAGAGTCGGGCGAAATCGGTGAACTTGCTATAGTGAGAATCTGCCACATGACTCCGGGACTTGCTCCTGGAGAAGGCCATGAGGCGGAAGGCCCGTCGTTCCATGACTGCGGAATGCATTATGTGGACATAACGAGGTATCTTGCCGGTTCCGAGTACAGTACCATGCATTCTCAGGCTGTAAGGATGTGGGACTATAAGGATCCGTGGTGGCTTCAGTGTCACGGAACTTTCGAAAATGGAGTGGTGTATGACATCACGCAAGGATTTGTCTATGGACAACTCTCACTGGAACAGACTCACAACTGCTATTTCGATATCATCGGCACCAAAGGCGTGATCCGGATGACCCATGATTTCAAGACTGCCAGGGTCGAACTCAGAGGTGTGACCAGGACCGAAGTGCTGGAACAGAAATACGGAGGGAAGAACATATATCGCCTTTGCGAAGCATTTGCAGACAGACTGTACGGTCTTGAACCGTCCCCTGACATGGCTCTTCCGACATTCAGGGATGCTGCCATAGCGTCTGAGTTTGCATGGAAGTGTCTGGAAGACAGTCGCAGGAATGCGCTTCCGTCCATAGGAGATGAGGCTACCTTGGTGAAGATCCGCGAGCGTCGGGCATCACTTGAGGACGGATACGGTCTCCTTCATAAGAGGCGTACAAAAAAGACGAAATAGTTAACTACATATTTAACACTCAAACTGATTATGAAAAAGGAACTTTCAAGACGTTCGTTCCTCAAGGTAGGAACCAGCGCCGCTATGGGTATGGCCGTAGCACCTTCCCTTCTCATGGGAAAATCAAAGAAAAAGGCTGCACCGGCACCTCTTGACAGGAAACTCAAGATTCTCGGAGTAGGTATCGGAGGTCGTGGAGCATCTGTACTCAGAGGAGTCGAGACTGAGGAGATCATCGGTCTGTGCGATGTCGACTGGAAATACGCGGCACATATCTTCGAGCGTTATCCGAATGCAAAGAGGTACAACGACTACAGGGTGATGTTCGATGAACTTCTGGACGAGGCTGATGCCGTGGTGGTTGCCACTGCCGACCATACTCATGCCGTGATTGCCGCTACAGCAA
>JAFVHZ010000105.1 GCA_017474265.1 Bacteroidales bacterium
AAGTGGGGCAGATTTGGGGCAGATTTTTAAATGAAGAATGCCTCCTAGATATCTAGAAGGCATTTTTGAGAGGTGCCTAGCGGAATCGAACCGCTGTAGCAGGTTTTGCAGACCTGTGCCTAACCGCTCGGCCAAAGCACCGTTTTGTTTTGGGATTGCAAATATAGGCACAAATTTCGACTTTACAAATTAAAATAAAGAATTTTGGCCTACATCTTTTCAAATTGTGACTTCGGGGCATAACATCTCGGGCAAACCCATTCGTCTGGCAGTTCTTCAAAAGGGGTTCCGGGCATAATGCCGCTTGCTGGATCACCTTTCTTCGGGTCATAAACCCAACCGCATTTCTTACACTTGTACTTCTTCATATCCACAGAATTTAACTTCTGCTCGAAATACAAGCGATGTGCCACAAAAGACAACACCCCTATTCTACATACAGCAGCAATCCCTTAAGATACTCTCCTTCCGGGTGATAGATATTCACAGAGTGATCACATGGCTGGTTGAGTCTGTCCAGAATCCTCACACTACGACCGGCCTGAGCCGCGGCAGAGAACACAGCAAGAGCAAAAGCCTCCTTGTCGACTACCTGAGAGCAACTGTATGTGAACACGAAACCGCCAGGTGCAACCTTGGAAATCGCTGCAGCATTCAGACGCTGATAAGCCCTCAGGGCATTCTTCAATGCCCCCCTGTGCTTGGCAAATGCAGGTGGATCAACGATCATCAGGTCGTATTTTCCTTCAGGTACATCCCTGAGGTAATCGATGGCATCGCAGCAGAGACTGGTATGTCGAGATGGGTCAAATCCGTTCAACGCTACATTTCTGTCCACCATCATCATGGCCTTTTTCGAACTGTCTACAGAATCGACATGGACTGCTCCATTGGCTAAAGCATAGATTGAGAAGCCACCGGTATAACAAAAGAGATTCAATACATTACGTCCGCGCGCAAGACTTCCGACCAAGGCCCTGTTCTCCCTCTGGTCAAGGAAGAATCCGGTCTTCTGACCCTCGGTCCAGTTGACCATGAACTTATGGCCGTTCTCCAGGACCACCTGCTCATCGTCAGAGAAATCTTCGCGACGATACATATATCCGTCGATCAGGTCAAGTCCAGCCTTGAAAGGCGCCGTTCCTGAACTCTTGTCATATACGGCCTTCAAAGCATCGCCATATACCTTCTGAAGGGCATCAGCAATCTGTTTCTTGGCACGGAACATTCCCACAGAATGTGCCTGCATGACGCACACACCATCATAATAGTCGATGATAAGGCCTGGAAGGTTGTCGCCTTCGCCATGGACCAGGCGGTAGCAGTTGGTCGTGGATATCCTCACGTCGCTACGTTCCTCAGGATGACAGGGAGAAGGGGCATCAGGACGATGCAGACCACAGGCCACGCGCACCTGAAGAGCGCGTGAAAGCATATCTTCCCAGAAACCCGCCTTGAGAGCACTGTCGTCAAAACTGAGGACACGTACAGCGATTGAGCCTATCTGATAATGGCCATACGCCATCAACGAGCCGTCAGCAGCATGCACAGCCACAATATCACCCTCAGAAGGCATTCCCTGCATATCTGCTATAGCACCGGAAAAAACCCACGGATGAAACCTCCTCAAAGAGTCTTCCCTACCCTTTTTCAGTATTATCTTTATCATGATTTTCAATTATTTACAATATACATTCCGGCAATCTGCCCTCAGTCCTCTACACTGACTGTCTCCACCAGAGGGTTCTTTTCCGAACGCATAAGTTTAAGATACATCTCACGGCATACCCAGGCATCTGTAGCCGCATATCTGCACTGCGACTCGGAAAGGCTCTCTGCCTCCCAGTTGGAAAGTTGCTGTGTCTTGGAAATTCTGAATCCAAGTATGATGGCCGACATCTTCTTGACACTCTTGTCACGAATTCCCCACTCCCATACTATCTTCTGAAGATCCACGAATGAACCAGCCTTGAAATCACGATGTTTCTGGAGGCCTCTTATGTCATCATGAACCGCAGCACCCACCTTGATGATCTTCTCATCTGCAAGTATATTGCACAGGCGACGATGCATTCCGATCTTGTTTACCCGGAAAAGGTATGCTTTCTCCGGGCCTGACAACTGCAGGAGAGCAACACCATATCGCGGCTGATTCGGTGCAAAACAAGGCCGTGTCTCCGTATCAAAACCGATGATCTTCTGAGAACGAAGATATGCAATGGCTCTGTTGAATTCAGCGCCGACAGAATCAATCACCTGGATCTTTCCAGGGAATGACGCATATTCCAGTTCCTCAAGTTCCTGTGGAGTTATACTTTCAATATACATAATCAGCAATAAATAGTGTACTTTCAATCACTTAAAAGAACAACAACTCTCTATACTTAGGCAATGGCCACATCTCATCATCAATGAGCATCTCCAGGTTATCTGCACTGCTGCGAACCTTGTCCATCATCCTCTTGACCTCATGCGAATAGACCTTTGCCCTTTCTGCAATATCCTCTATCCTGTTGGCCTTCTTTCTGGCCTCCACCAATGCTTCGACATCGCATGAAGCATTGTTGATATATGTGGAAATCTTCCGTAGGGTATCCACTTCCGCACCGCACATGGCCAGACCGTCCTCTCCAAAGATCTCCTTCATACCCTTTATGTTCTCTATCAGAATGTTCTGATATCTGACAGCGGCAGGGATCACATGATTGAGACACATATCACCTATCACACGTGCCTCGATCTGAAGTTTCTTGACATATGTCTCGTTCAGGATCTCGAACCTTGCCTCTATCTCGTTGGGAGCAAGAACACCCAGACGTTCAAATAGAGACACTGTCTGCGGCTCATGGTACACCTCATATGCCTC
>JAFVHZ010000106.1 GCA_017474265.1 Bacteroidales bacterium
CCTGCAAGAGATACCTTGAAGTCAGGCTCCACGCCATGAATGAGTTGCATCACAATCTTCATGTCTTCTTCCGACCGCTCGTCCATGGCGATGACGGTCTTTTCGAACCATCCCTTCTCGCGCAGGTGTGCCGCAAAGTCTGAAATGAAGTTGCCCCAGTACAGTCTGTATTCGTTTGATGAAGGGGCGCACCTGATGTATCGTGTTTTTCCGGAAGCCTCGTCGAAATAGTCGAACTCAAGTTTCCATGGGATCATCGAATAGCAGTTTATCTGTCTGTCGATGCCCAGGCCCGTCATGAATTCCACCCATCTGTCGAAGACTTCATAGTCATATTCCCATGTCCCGTCTTTCGTGAGGATCTTCGTGACCATGGACCCGAAAGGATCTTCGGTCTGTCCGTTCCACGGCCGGTCGAGGATGGTGGCGGTGATGACCTTCTGCCCGGCGTCTGCAAGAATCTTCATCACAGGTTCCATGTGTCTGAAGTGCTCGGAACTCCATGGCTCCAGGCCGTGATATCTTGCCACGGCATATGGATTCTGCCACAGGTCGAGGTGAAAGGCCCATTCTGAAGGTTCTGGCAATGTATATGGGGCTACTTCAAATTCGACCGGAATCGTCTCGCGGCCCTTGTCTGAGGTGAGGGTCATCTGCCCGCGGTATGTACCGGGTCCGGCGTCGGAAGGGATCCTGATGCTCATCCATATTTTCTGATTGTGCCCGGAAGGAATGTCAACAGATGTGACAGGGTCGAGCATGTCTGCCACCAGTAGAGAGTCGAAATCCTCTTTCCGTCTGTTGCCGCATTGTCCGTATCCTTCCTGAAATGTGTCGGCCATGACTTCCCTGATGAAGAATACTTGTGCGGCAGAGGCCGGAATGGTGCTGTTTCCGCCACGGAAACCACTGACCTTGACTCTGACATTCTTCAGGTCATCCTTGCTCGAAATGGACGCTATAGCGCCTGTCTTTTCGCCTTTCCATACCGGGTATGCGAATTCTGAAGCGTCTTCCCATGAGAAAACGGCATCTGCCTGACGGCATCCGTTGGCGATAATTGCCAGCGCCGTCAGCAAGGTGATCATTTTTCCAGTCATTTCCTGAACAGTCTTATAACAAGTTTAACTATTTCGCTTACGGCAAATGAACCGAACGAGAGTCCTGCCACCCAGAGCCACTGTATGGAGTTCAGTGATGTTACTTTGAATACGGCCTGTACGGAAGGAATGAGGAGTACCAGGAGCATTGTCGCCACCACAAATGCGATCGATCCCCAGAGGAACTTGTTGCTGAACATTCCGGTGAATCCGTGATGCATGCCGCTTCGGATGCTGAAAATCATCGTCATCTGGCAGAAGGCGAGTGTGGCGAAAGTCATCGTACGTGCCGTTGCAACGGCCTGTGCCGGATCAGAAGTACTATGAAGCCCTATCTGATATGCGGTCAGTGTCAGTCCACCGATAAGCATTCCCTGGAGAAGTATCCTGATTGAGAATCCTCCTGTCATGATGCCTTGCTTAGGGTCGATAGGCTTGCGTGACATTATATCTTTCGCGGCGGGGTCGAAACTGAGGGCCAGGGCAGGGAAACTGTCTGTCACGAGGTTGATCCACAGGATGTGTATAGGAAGAAGAGGCGTCACCATATTGCACAGGACGGCAATGAAGAGGACGAGTATCTCTCCCAGGTTGGTCGAGAGCATGAACATGATGGATTTCATCAGGTTGTCGTAGATTCTTCTTCCTTCTCCGACAGCAGAGACTATGGTAGCGAAGTTGTCGTCTGCGAGTACAACGTCTGCCGCTTCCTTGGATACGTCTGTTCCTGTGATCCCCATCGCAACTCCTATGTCGGCAAGTTTCAGTGCCGGTGCGTCGTTCACTCCGTCTCCTGTCATCGCGACCACATTGCCCCTCTGCTGATATGCCTTTACTATACGCACCTTGTGTTCAGGGGCGACACGTGCAAATACGGCTGTCCTGCCTGCAACTTCCCGGAGTTCCTCCAGAGAGAGTTTCTCCACATCGGCTCCTGTCAGGGCGGTATCGCCTTCCTGCATTATTCCGAGGGCTTTTGCTATGGCACTTGCGGTGATGAGGTGGTCGCCGGTGATCATTACCGGACGTATGCCTGCAGCGCGGCATTCTGCCACCGCCGCCTTGACTTCTTCGCGCGGAGGGTCGATCATTCCTACCATTCCGACGAATTCGAGGTCATGTTCGATGGTCTCCGGAGTCACTTCTGCCGGGATTTCATCGATTCTGCGACATCCCATCGCAAGGACTCTCAGAGCCTGCCCTGCCATAGCGAGGTTGGCATCGGCAAGAGCCTTCTTATCAGCACCGGTACAGCATTGCAGAAGTTCGTCCATTCCTCCCTTGACAGCAATAAGGTAACTGCCGTCTTTGAGTCTATGGATGGTGCTCATGAGTTTCCTTTCGGAATCGAACGGTATCTCCGCTACTCTCGGCATCTGCGCGTCAAGGTCGTCCTTTGATATTCCGAATCTCAGGCCGAGGTCAACCAGTGCTGTTTCAGTAGGATCGCCTATGGTCCTGACGGTTCCTTCTTCTTCAGATATCTTCGAGTCATTTGCCAGGACCGCTATGCGGATCATCTCTTTCTGACGTTCGGTAAGGACTGTCTCACCTCTTACGTCGTCGGTCTTTCCGTCTGTGTGGATGTGGGTGACGGTCATCCTGTTCTGCGTGAGGGTACCGGTCTTGTCCGAGCAGATGACAGTCGTGCTTCCGAGAGTCTCCACTGACGGCAGGTTTCTTATGATGGCATTCTTCTTTGCCAGCCTCTGCACACCCATCGCGAGGACTATCGTCGATACGGCCGGGAGGCCTTCAGGAATGGCTGCTGCTGCGAGTGAGACTGCTGTCATGAACATGTCCAGAAGAGGATTTCCGTAGATGACGCCAACTATGCAGATGATGGCGCAGATGACGAGAGCCGCTATCGCCAGGAACTTTCCTAGTTGGTCAAGCCGTTGCTGCATAGGAGTCTTCACCTCTTCTACGGACTGGATCATTGATGCTATCTTTCCGACTTCTGTGGCCTCTCCTGTCGCTGTCACTATGCCTCGTCCGTGTCCGTATGTGACACTCGTAGACCCGAATGCCATGTTGGTCCGGTCACCGATAGGGACTTCACCGGAGATGGTATCTGTATTTTTCTCAACAGGTACGGATTCTCCTGTCAAGGCGGCCTCCTGTATCTTGAGGTTCACTGCTTCTGTCAGTCTGAGGTCGGCAGGGACACTGTCTCCCGTCTCTATCATAACTACATCTCCCACAACCAGTTCACGAGTCGGGATGACCTGGACCTCTCCGTTGCGGAGCACCTTGCACAGAGGGGCAGACATCTTTTCCAGGGCATCAAGCGCATTCTCCGCCTTTGCCTCCTGGAATACTCCTATTATGGCGTTGATGATGATGATCGCCAGTATTATGATGGCATCGGTGAAACCTTCTCCATGCATTACCCCGACAATCCCTGATATAGCCGCTGCAAATATCAGTACGATGATCATGAAACTTTTGAACTGGTTCAGGAACTTGACCAGCAGGCTCGTATGCTTCTTCTTCCTGAATTCGTTGAATCCGTCCTTTTCAAGACGCTTGCGCGCTTCTTCCGATGTAAGACCGTGCAACGGATCGCTTCCGCTTATTTTTTCGGTTTCTTCAATGCTTTTTCTATAGGAATCCTGTATCATCTGAGAGTATTGTATCTGCTGCAAAATTAATGATATTCCGTCATGATGCCAATCTTGCATCAAAAGATATTCCAGATGGACCGTTTGTCGATAAAAACAGAACACCCTGCCGTCTTTCGAGGCAGGGTGTCACTGATATTCATATACTCTGTTAGAGATCTGCAAGGTTCTTCTGCTGGTCGGCAGCAGGGGCAACCAGGATCTCCTGGAACTCCTTCTGACCTGTACCTGCAGGGATAGGGTGTCCGCAGATGACATTTTCCTTAAGACCTTCAAGGGTATCGACGCGGCCACGGATAGCAGCCTCGCTGAGCACCTTGGTTGTCTCCTGGAATGATGCTGCCGAGATGAAGCTGTTGGTCTTCAACGCAGCCCTTGTGATACCCTGAAGTACCTGGCTTGCTGTTGCAGGCTTAGCCTCACGGAGAACCATCATTGGCAGACCCTGACGCTCGAGTGATGAGTTTTCACTTCTCATCTCGCGTGCAGTGATGATGTCGCCTTCTGAATATGTCTCCGAACCGCCCTTGTCAAGTACGATGAACTTGCCGTAGATGGCGTCGTTGGTATCCATGAACAGCCA
>JAFVHZ010000107.1 GCA_017474265.1 Bacteroidales bacterium
AAACTCAATCTCGTCACCATCATAAACAGTAATACCGGCATCGGCCATGATAGTCTTGTAGTCATAACTGGCGGTCATGAGGTATTTTTCAGTAGTGCCGTCTTTAATGATAACAGGGGCGAGGAGCCGCCGACTCTGGTCGAGCCGCCTAAGATGTTCCGCCCGGTGAAGGCGCTTTTCGACGGACTGGGAATCGCGCCGGGATATACCGAAGCCGACGTCTCCGTGCCGTTCATGTGCTATTTCTCGCTCTTTTTCGCGATGCTGGTCGGTGACGGGGCGTAAATGACGGCCCTTGACTGGATAGAAAGGTATGTTGTCCTATATGCAAAGAGTTGCCTTTCATCAACTTCAATGAGCATTCAGGAAATCAGCGACGAACTGGATTTTCCATCGCAGTCCGTCTTTGGGAAATACTTCAAGAGGGTCGTGGGAATGTCTCCCAAAACTTACCGTCAGTCCTTGTCCAAAGACTGATCAGAAGGCTTCTCCGAAACCGAAGCATAGACCGGCAGTCTCCTTTCCGAATCCGAAATCAACTCTCAGGTTCATATTGTGCTTGAATTCCACTCGAAGACCGAGTCCATAGTTCGGCAAAATATTCTTCCATTCAAAGCCCATCAATGACGGGAATACAGTTCCTGCACCCACCCAGGCCACACACCCGAATCTTGAAGCGATGTGCTGGCGGAGTTCTATCTGTGCCGAAACCTGATTTGAGTCTATATATCTTCCGGCATAATATCCTCTCATCCTGCCCATTGCACCACCAAGTTCCTCCCGCAGAGTCCATGGCGTGTCAGGACTGTTGAACTGGGCATACAGGTCACCTGTTATGAGGGCACCTTTCCATATGGACTGATATCCGCTCAGGATGAACGTCGTAGACCAGTTGGTAACATCTGCCGTTCCTAAAAATTTCGGATATGCGGTTTCGCGTAGCAGAAGATACAGCCCTTTCTGCGGATTCGTGGGATTGTCTCTTGTATCAATCTGAAACGAGGCTCCTACGCCTGTCAGATAATAGCCTGTCCGCTGTCCTTCCAGATATGATGGGGCATGAATTCCGGAGGCCGTTGTGTAATTGAGACTCATCACAGCACCGAAATAGAAGCATTTGCCTGCCCTGTAATTATAGTCTGCATCAACCCGGAACTGCGTCCGGATGTATTCTGATGTCGGGTTCAACAGACAGGCCGCATGACTTATTCCCCAGAAGTCAAGGACTTTACGCGTAAACCGTGCTCCATATACAAGCCGAGTCCTGCCGTCCGTGAAGTAGTTGGTTCCGTTGCCTGTTACAGAAAAGGATCCCTTCAACGATGCATTTGCCCCGATAGTCACGTTGGACGGAGCCATTGTCGAATCCTTCATGTCCATACGATATAGTCCTGTCGCCGACCCTCCGAATCCGATGCCTCCCTCTCTTGAATAGGAGGGTGAGAGGGCAAAGCTTACATCAAAGGGTTTCTCATGGGTCCTGTCGACATTTCCATGAATCAGACTCTGCCAGTAACGATTTATGAAGCCGGATTTGCTTACTTGGGTCGAATCCTGTGCATGAGACATGGCTGCGGTCAATATGAACAGGGACACTATGACAATGGTCTTTCTGCTCATTTCTTTCCCAGTTTATATGCGAGTCCTAATGAAATGGTCTGCGGATAGAGCGACACTCCTTGTGACGTGTTGGGCTGGAGTATGTTGTAACAGCATATCTTATATGAGATGTCTATGCTGATTCCGGCTCCGAACTCATAACCCAGTATCGCTCCGAAACCTGACTGCGTGTCTTGGATCATAGGCTCATCTCCCGAGTGTATTTCAAGCAGGTCCACCTTCCTGTCTCCAATCGACCATTTTGCATGGCATATGAATTCGGTATAGGGACCGATGCCGAGAAAGAGGTGGTGCGTACCGAATACCTTGATCCTGCCCACTACATATATGGGAATCTCCACACCGAAACTCCGGAACTGGCCTCCGTTATCTGACCATCCAAGGACAGTCTGCTTGAAGTTCAGGTTCAGTTCAGGTCGGATTCCTACCCAGTCGTTGAACCATATGTTCATAAAACCGCCTGGTGTACAGCCGGGAGTCAGAGTACTGACTGCCCTTGGCGCACCTGTCTTCTGAAAATTAAGGAAAGTGACATCAGCCTTGATGCCACCTTCCATAACTGTTTCCGCTTTCTTGTCAAGTGCCGTCTGAGCATTGACGGATCCGGCAGTCAGCAGAAAGCCTATGCTTATCATCAATATCTTCTTCATCAGTTCACTATTCTTGCTATCCGTCGTCTGCCTGTAATTTCGAGTACTTCACAGCCCTCAGTCATGACCGTTATAAATGGATGCCTGAAATGAAGATAGTCTTTTATCAGATGCTGAATAAACGCAGTGATATCTTCGCAGCGGCACATATCCTCCCTGTACTCGATTGAAAGTTTATCCTTCCAATACGAGACACCTACCATATTCCTCATCCCTCTCCTGCCTGTTCCCCTTTCAGGGTCCCTCACTATCGGAGGGGGCGCAACAACATTATCCATAGTCACTATCTTTCCTTGCACTTCAAGCACCTTCTTATTCAGGAACGGCATCTTGCCATATGTCTGCTTCAGCCCATGCATCAGACATACGTGATGAAGAGGTTCATCAAATACCACTGTCACTGTCTTCATTATTACTTATTGCTCTTTGCCTCGTCAATCCTCTTCTGAGCGGCCTCCTGGCGTGCCTTTGCCTCTGCCATCTGCTTGAGATATTCCTGTTCCTGAACCATCTTGCGTACCTCAGGATTTCTCTTCGCCTTCTGCTCTTGATAGAATGCCTTGGTCTCCATCTTCTGAG
>JAFVHZ010000007.1 GCA_017474265.1 Bacteroidales bacterium
AATCTGGAAAGTATAAAAACTAATTCCAATAGGTCATTCTCAAATCCTTCGCGAAGAGTTGTCTTATGGATGCGTACAGGCTCCTTGCCGAGGTTCTCCACGACATATTTGCCCATGTCTGCAGGAACGCAGACGATGTCCATGAAGTCCATGTCATAGTATCTCTCAGGGTTCTCCACGCTTCTTACGCGCGCCCTGTCACCGTCTACGAGAGTAAGCACATGGAACTTCTCGTTCCTGGTGTCCTGCTCGCACATCTTCTCGAACTCGAGACGGCGGAGGGATATGTACATCTGAGGGTTCTCACCGATGATATACTCTTCCCATCCTTCTCCCTTTGCATCGAGTCTAGGCTTCTGCACGATGTAGTCCGGACTGTTCGGGTCGTGGATGACAGATGTCCTGCGGTTCTGGTTCACGCACTTCTCACCGAGGTATGTGTGGATAGGGCGCTGCTTTCCGTCGAAGTCGAGACGGAGGTAGTCGTACATCTTGTATGTGTATGATCCTATTGTGAGCGATCCGATCTCGAGGATGACCTGGTTGCGTCCGCTCGAGTGGATGGTACCTGCAGGAAGCATCACCTGAAGTCCCGGAACAGAATCCTCGTAACTTACATACTTCATATAGTCGCAAGGGATCTGCTTGGTGTCCGCATCCTCGATCTCCTTGAAGAACTGAGGGATGTCGGCGTCATCACGGAATCCGATGAATGTCTTTGCCTCGTGTCCTGTCACGACCACATAGTAACTCTCGTCCTGACGTCCGAACTCGTTGTAGTTCTCGATGTTGAACTTTCCGTCGGAGTGGCACTGGATGGACATGTTTCCTGTAGAGTGGTAAGAGTCGTCCCAGTTGAAACGGATAGGGAAGTATCCCTGGTACTTGTCCACACACTTCTGTCCCATGAGGTTCACGCCCTCCTTGTGGACGAACGAGCAGTAGTTGATGTCGAGCATCTCCTTTCCTGCCTCCACGAGCACGCTGACCTCCATAGGGATGAAGTCGAATACCCATGCGGCGTTCCTCATCTCTTCAGGAAGGTTTCGGTGCTTCTTCATATACGAGCCGCCCCATACTCCCTCGAGGTAGCATGGCTTCGCGCGGAACGGATACTTCACGAGTTGCGAGCAGATCTCGGCAAACGATGCGAAAGGCATCATCTGGAGTTTTCCAGGAGTGTTGTCGAGGAAGAAGAAGTCAGGAACGTTGTTCTTCCAGAGTTCCTTTCTGAGCTGTACGGCGCACTCGAAGTCGCAGTAGTAGCAGCGGCGGATCGTGCGGTTGATGATGCCAGGACGCTCCTTTCCGATGTTATGGTATTCTCCGTTTCTTATTCGGAGCATGGTCTTCATAGGGGTGAGGTCGAACCAGCACTTCACATCGTACATGTCGCGAAGTTCCGGTACCATTGCACCGTATCCTGCAACGACTACGAGTCTGCCCGGAGTCTTCTTTGCCGGTACTGCCGCCTTGAACTCAGATACCTTCGCCTGGTCGAAGAGTCCGATGTATCCTCCGTGGTAGAGTTTTCCGTAAAGGAGGGTAGGGTCGATCTTTGTATCCCAGATAAGGAGCGGGTCGATCATGTCGTCGATTTCCTTTCCTGACTTGAATGTGGCTGCTGCCGCATCCACTGCCTCGAATTCGAAACCGTTGATGACGCACTCTCTTGCGAGGAGGTCAACGAAGAGGTTCCAGTTTGCAGTCGTATATCCGTCGATTCCGACGATCACGCCCTCTGCCTTTACTTTCTCTGCAATCTCTGCAACGAATTTCTTGGCAACGTTAGGGGTGCCGCCTGCTACGACAGAACTGATGGTCTTTTCTGAAAGTTCCGGTCTGTTGATCGGCTTCGGATCGTCAAACGGGAACGGATTGTACATAAAACTCATGGTCTTATACCTTTAATTATATATTAATACACTACTATTTGATGCTGTAGAATTCAAATCCCATGATCTGGGCGAAGTCTTCAAGTTCCTTGCGCCAGTCACCGTCCACGATGGCATAGTGCTGTGTGGCTCCGATCCTGAGTACCTGCTCCCAGAGTTCCTTTACCGGTACGACAGGCTTGAAGATGGTGTGGCTGTAGGTAGCAAGAAGATGCTTCTTGTCGCTCTGCGGAGTATCCTTTTCGGAAAGGCTCTCAGCCATGAAGGTGATGAGTTTGTACTTTCCGTCTTCCTCGTAGAGACCCGCTACGGTCTTCATTCCCGGGCTGAAACGGTACCATGCGAATGGTGCTCCTGCATACTTCCAGTTCGTCTTTGCGAATCTGACGTCACGCGAGATGACCACGTTATCCTGCCACTGAGGGTCGTTGTGGTCGTTAGGACCGGCGTGTCCTCCGGCGAATGTGCCGAAATCGTCCTCGATGTGGAACGGCTCAACGAAGTTGACGTTCTTTCCGGTCATGAGCTTAAGTATGTATGTGATGAGTCCGGCTCCTATGTCAGCCTCAGGCACGAGTACCGATACGTTCTCGTTGAACCACTGCGGATAGAATCCGGCGCGGCATCCTGCGGTCCTGAACGTAGCCTGGTCGATGTCGTTGTAGACATAGCAGTCGATGTCGTTCTTCTGTGCGAGTTTCTTGATTCCGAGCGTAGCCTTCACGCATCCGATGAACTTGTCATACTCTACGTCGTCCATCATCCTGTATTTGCCGGTGAGTTCGTCAGCATACTCCTTTACCTCCTCGTCGGTGAGGTTCTCGATCTCGGTGCCGTAGTCGCTGTACGGGAGATAATGGATTTCCGGTCCGATCTTGGTGAACAGGTCGTAGTTGTCGATGTACGTGCTCCACATCGCCTCGTTCATGTTAGCCATGAGGCCGACGGTCGAGTTGCGCAGTATGGCGCGTGTCCTTGCGGCGTTCGCATAGACCTTGAGTTGCTCAGTCACCTGCTCGCGTGTTCCCATGATGGTCTTCACGTTCTTGCGAGGTATCCTCCTGATGCTTCCGGAGCCTTCGAGAGATCCCACGAGGGTACCTGCGCAGAGGTAATCGACGAAGTCATCCTCGTCCAGGGTGGTCTCGAATGTCATCTTAGGCTTTGCGACGTTGCAGAAGATGATAGGGATTTCAGGACAGTCGCGAAGGAAACGTATCCATGCGAAGTCCTCGCTCCATGAGAGGAACTCCGCGTAGATGAAGTCCACCTTCTCTGCGTAGAAGAGGTCCATTGCCTTCTGGGCGTCTTCCCTTTCGTAGGTGATGCCCGGATACACCAAGTCAAGGAAGTCCATGGTGTCCATGATTTCCTTGACTGCTTTTTCTTTTCTTTCTCCATAGGTGCCTCTCTGAGGACCGTAGAGATTCTTGAATCTTGGGGAAGCGAT
>JAFVHZ010000108.1 GCA_017474265.1 Bacteroidales bacterium
ATTCCGATGGCTACGGCACAGCAAACGATATGCTTGTGTCCAAGTGGTCTGTCTATGAAGGTGAGCGTCCGGATGAAATCTCATTCCAGTTTGCAAGACTTGGAACCATTGTCGAGGTCACCCTGGCCGGACTGGAACCGGGTGATGTGCTGAAGTCAGGAGCGTGGTATACAGGTGATGACTTCGTTTCTACTGCAGATCTCGAAGGAGTCTTGGCCTACTATCCTGAAACGGGAAAGTATGGTTATAATTCTTCGCTGGAAATAGTGGAAATGATGGAAAACTTCATTGCTTTCAGCGTGGATGAAGATCGTCCTATCGTAGCAGATGCAAACGGAGAAGCAGTCCTCCACCTCCGTTGTCTTTCCGGAGAGATCGATGACTGGTTCGGATTCATGTGTGATATTGAAAGAGGGGGTGAGACGCTCACTTATTCACGTCTGGTTTCTCATGAAGATATGGCGGGCCGGACGCTCGAATTCAAGGATGCCGGTCTTACCAAGTTCAAGGTGGGATTGAAGCCGGCTCAGGCTGAGACCATGCTTGAAGATCTGGTGTATACCACAGCGGAATCTGCAGATCATGATGGATTTATTGCTATGTGGGAGACTGGAGCCCATCTTAGCGGCTATGAGTGTTTTTATTATGACTACTACTATGATTATGGGGAGACACCGGAGATAGTATATCTTGATGTCATAGATATGGGAGACGGGTATTCCGGCGTTTCGGTTGAATCCGGTATGGAACCGGGCTGTTATGCTCTTTGTGTGAAAGGAATTCCGGATGCTGCAAGTGGTCCTCAAAGTTTCGACTGCTTTATAAAACTGATATGTGTCGGTGAGCCTGTTTCATTGGAACTGGCTGGAAACGTCACCTATGATGGAAACGCCACCATTATTGATGAAGTGTCCGGACTATATCTCATCAAAAACAGAGATAATTGGATAACTGAGTATGCAGATGAATATGCATATTTTATTGCATCAAACATTTCCTTCAGTTCAAGTCTATATGCTAAAGATACCGATTTGGAGTGGTCAATCCAGACTGCATACAGCCAGGAATTCCCTGGTGGACTTGAGAGTATCAGTTTTACGCTAGGCAAATGGTATTATGTTGATACTTATCATGAGGCAGATGTGTATGGTATAAAAGAAGATATGACTGAGGTTCTGCTTAATGACACATCTGCAGAGACTCAGAATGACAAGGATTACAAGTATGACCTGACTGGCTATGCCGGTGTCAAGATAGAATGTGCTGCCAGTGCCACTTTGGACAACGTTTACCTGAATTACTACAAATAAATACCTTCTTCCGGTCCCACAGCGTCCCTCTGCTTTGCCAAATCTGAATTTGGATAAACAAAAGGCATGATTTTGTCAATAAAATGGTAACTTTACCCTAATTTCATAATAATACTGCAGATGGCAAAGATAACTAAAGAAGACGCTCTTCGATATCACGAAGGTAAGCGTCCGGGAAAGATAGAAGTTGTTCCGACCAAACCATATTTTACCCAGACTGACCTTTCATTGGCATACTCCCCGGGAGTGGCTGAGCCATGTCTGGAGATAAAGAGCAACCCTCAGGATGCATATAAATATACCGACAAGGGCAATCTTGTGGCGGTGATTTCCAACGGTACGGCTGTCCTCGGACTCGGTGACATAGGACCGCTTGCGGGAAAGCCTGTGATGGAAGGTAAGGGCCTTCTTTTCAAGATATACGGTGGTATCGATGTGTTCGATATCGAGGTGGATGAGAAGGATCCGGACAAGTTTGTAGAGACTGTCAAGGCCATAGCGCCGACATTCGGAGGAATCAATCTAGAAGATATCAAAGCCCCTGAATGTTTCCTGATAGAGAATCGTCTCAAGGAAGAACTGGACATCCCTGTGATGCACGATGACCAGCACGGAACAGCCATCATATCCGGTGCGGGACTTTTAAACGCCCTGGAGGTGGCCGGAAAGAATATTTCTGATGTAAAGGTCGTGGTGAACGGAGCGGGTGCGGCTGCCATATCATGTGCCCGCCTCTATAAATCGTTGGGAGTCAAGGATGAGAACATAGTGATGCTGGACAGTAAGGGCGTCATCTCCAAGTCCCGCCCGTCACTCACTCCAGAAAAGGTGGAATTTGCTACGGACAGGACGGATATCATCACTCTGGCAGATGCCATCAAGGGTGCTGATGTATTCCTCGGACTCTCCAAGGCTGACGTGCTGACAAAGGACATGGTGCGCTCGATGGCCAAGGATCCGATCGTCTTCGCCCTTGCGAACCCGAAGCCGGAAATCACCTACGAAGATGCAATGGACAGCAGGCCGGACGTGCTGATAAGTACAGGACGTTCAGACTATCCGAATCAGATCAACAATGTCATCGGTTTCCCATATATTTTCAGAGGTGCATTGGACACTGCCGCAACAGCCATCAACGAAGAGATGAAACTGGCGGCCGTCAGGGCTATTGCTGATCTTGCCAAGCAGCCTGTGCCAGAGATTGTCAACAAGGTATATCATGTCAGCAAGCTCTCTTTCGGCCGTGAGTACTTCATACCTAAGCCTGTAGATCCACGTCTTCTGACAGAAGTTTCTGCTGCTGTCGCAAAGGCGGCCATAGACAGTGGTGTTGCGCGCAAGACCATCACCGACTGGGATGCATATAAGGAGCATCTTCTCGAATTCATGGGAAGGGAATCCAAACTCACTCAGCAGATCTTCGATACTGCGAGGACATCCGTCCAGAGGGTGGTTTTCGCAGAGGGAATACATCCGTCAATGATGACGGCTGCGGTCAAGGCAAAGGAAGAGGGAATATGTCAGCCTATACTTCTGGGTAATGACGAGCGCATAGAGAAACTGGCAAAGGAACTGGGGCTGAGCCTTGATGGAATCGAGGTCATCAATCTCCGTCACGATCGCGAGGCTTCCCGCAGAGAGCGTTATGCTAAGATTCTTACCCAGAAACTCCAGCGCGAGGGTTACACATTTGAAGAAGTCAACGACAAGATGTTCGAGCGCAACTACTTCAGCATGATGATGGTGGAGACAGGAGATGCAGATGCTTGTATCACAGGACTTTACACGAAATACTCCAACACTATCAAGGTTGCCAAGGAAGTTGTCGGTCTACAGGAGGGATATAAAAGTTTCGGTGCGATGCACATCCTGAACTCCAAGAGAGGACCGGTATTCATTGCAGACACCCTCATCAACAGAAGGCTTGATACAGACACGCTTGTGGATATCGCCAGACTCAGCGACAACATGGTGCGTTTCTTCAATCATGTGCCGGTCATGGCTATGGTTTCATACTCAAATTTCGGAAGTGACAAGGGAGGAAGCGCCGGTCATGTGCATGACGCTGTGGCTCGCCTTCAGGAAATGTATCCAGACTGGATCGTTGACGGCGAAATGCAGGTGAACATAGCCCTCAACAAGGATGTACGAGACAATAAATATCCGTTCTCAAGGCTTAAGGGCAAGGATGTGAACACGTTGATATTCCCATGTCTTAATGCTGCCAACTCTTCATACAAGATGCTCAAGGCCTTCGATACGGACATGGAGATAATCGGTCCTATCCAGATGGGACTGAACAAGCCTGTCCATTTTATTGATTTCGAGAGCAGCGTACAGGAAATCCTTGTGGTTACAGCGGTGGCCGCCATCGACGCCATGGTCAGGAACGAGATGTTCTGTCAATTATACAGATAAAGAAAAAGGTCTGATCAAACGATCAGACCTTTTTTGTGGAGATAGTCGGAGTCGAACCGACGACCCTCTGCTTGCAAAGCAGATGCTCTAGCCAACTGAGCTATACCCCCGATTTGCGGATGCAAATATCTATAAATTTTTTCGAACTATCAAATTTTTTGTGTCTTTTCTTGAAGAAATCTTTTGCAGACCAATCTGGCCAGGTATCCGAATGCAATTCCTGCCGCCAGTCCTACGACTATTCCGATAATTACATCGCCGAGGAAGTGCTTGCCTACAAAGACTCTGCTTATGGCTACCAGAGTAGCCCATGTGAACATCCAGACAGCATATCCACGGTATTTAAGTCTCTTGTCCATCCTTATACCGATGTAGGTACTTGCTGCCAGTCCGAAAGCATTTGCTGCGTGTGCTGAAAAGAATCCATAAACCCCTCCAGACTCCAGCACATGCAGGCCGTTGTTCAGCATATACGGGTCATTGCATGGGCGCAATCTTTCAGTCAGATCCTTTATCAGATTTGAGGACTGGTCGCAGAAGCCGAACGTGAGAAGTGCTGCAGCAACTACTATCAGGCCTTTTTTCCAGCCCAGTCTGACGATAAGGAACACCACTATCGCCGCATACATAGGTATCCAAACCGGTATGTCTGATATAAATGACCATATCGGATCTGTAAACGGTGAGTTCCACCCGTTTATCAGGAGAGTCAGATTGCGGTCAAGTTGCTCGAGTGCATGCATTTGTCTATAATTCTATCTGGTTCACATCATTTGGGAACAGCACGGTCGGAGCATCTTCCGGAGTCGTGTCTCTGTGCAATGCGTCCCAGAGCATATCCTTCAGTTCCTTGATTCCTTCCTGAGTGAAGGATGAAATGAAGATATGAGGTATGTCTGCCGGAAGTTGAGCCTCTATCTCGGATTTCAACTGCTCGTCCAGCATGTCGGATTTGGTGATGGCCAGTACGCGGTCCTTTACGAGAAGTTCAGGATTGTATTCCGTCAGTTCGTTCAGAAGTATCTCGTATCCCTGCTTTATGTCATCCTGGTCAGCAGCAACCATGAACAGAAGTATCGAATTGCGCTCTATATGCCTGAGGAACCTCATTCCGATGCCTTTGCCTTCATGTGCGCCCTCGATGATGCCCGGAATGTCGGCCATCACGAAGGACTTGTCGTCATAATAACTTACGATGCCTAGATTAGGCTCGAGAGTGGTGAAGGGGTAGTCCGCAATCTTTGGACGCGCCGCTGATACTGTGGAAAGCAGGGTGGACTTTCCTGCATTAGGGAATCCTACCAGACCGACATCCGCCAGAAGTTTCAGTTCGAGAATGAACCATCCTTCCTCATACGGTTCACCTGGCTGCGAGTATCTTGGCGTCTGGTTTGTCGCAGTCTTGAAATTGTTGTTGCCGAGACCTCCGCGTCCTCCCTTCACAAGAATCTTCTCTTCATATGGATCGACGAGTTCAAAAAGCACTTCACCAGTCTCTGCGTTCTTTGCCACCGTACCGAGAGGTACGTCAAGATATATGTCTGCTCCGTTCTTTCCCTTCATCAACTGTCCGCTTCCGGCTGCACCATGCTCTGCCATGATGTGCTTGCGGTATTTCAGGTGGATGAGGGTCCAGAACTGAGGATTGGCGCGGAGAATGATGTGTCCTCCACGGCCTCCGTCACCTCCGTCCGGTCCTCCTTTAGGGATATACTTCTCCCTTCTCATGTGGGTAGATCCTGCACCGCCGTTGCCTGAACGGCAATAGATCTTCACATAGTCTATGAAATTGCTGTCTGCCATAGTTTTCTTCAAATCTATATATTTCGCAAAGATAACGATTCTTTCTGATACTGGAACAGACAGAATGACATTCATATTATTCCAACTGCAGGATGGTAACGATTCGTGTGCTGATTTGTGGAAAGAAGTCACTTTATTCAAGTACAAAGTCGCTTTATTCAAAACAGAAATAGGCGGGGGGGGGTAACTTTGCACTTTCATTCTGAAGAGAACCTAATTTTAATTATATAATGCTTATGAAAGAGAAAGAATTGTATGATTGCCCTAAAGTCAAGGTAATCGAGATCGAGCCTGAAGGCGTAATCTGTGGCAGCACAGATACTAATGTTTCCAATCCTTTTGGAGGACTTACTGAAGATGAGTGGTAAACCTTAAATTAACGAAGATGAACATGAAAAAGATTTATATCATTTTGGCAGGACTTGCAGTGGTACTAGGCTCTGCATGCTGCAACAAGATTGAAGACGGCAAGGAAGTAAAGACTCAGGATGTGACAATAGACATTAATGTTGCCGAACTGAATCCGTCTACAAAGGCTATCAAGTCAGGCTGGGCGAACGGAGATATCATCAATGTATATCTTTCGGATGCGACCAGTTATGTCCCTGATTTCATTCTGACATATGATGGTGCAGAGTGGAATCCTTCAGTAATGACAGACGAAGTCAAGGCACGTCTTCAGGCAAGCGGAACAATCAAGGGCTTCTGGGAAGCCAGCAATACTGCTGCTACAACTGGCGGTGACTGGGATAGATATACTTCCTATATCGGTTTTAATTACTCCAATGGGAACACTTCTGGTATTAAAGATTATCTGTCAGTTAATTTCAATGTCGCTTATACTTATTCTGAAGGCAAGTTGACTGCTTCAATTGACACCTGGAATTTCGAAAACAGCAGTATCCAGATTGCTGTAACCGGTCTGCCGCATCAGAATTTCTGTATGTATCAGGAATATATACAAGCATATAATTTATATGATGTTACATACGAGAATATTTACCCTACCCTTTATGGTGTAGCACGTATTGCTGGTACACCAAATGAGGATGGCTTGGCATTTGTCGGTAACCTGAATACAACCATATCCAGTGGAAGTACATTCACCGTAGTCCTTTTCGATTATGAAAATGATAAAGAGTATTCTTTCAGCAAGACTATGACGGCTTCTATGTCTGCAGACAACTCCACTATAATTGCTATAAAGATTCCTTTCAGCAAATTCTCAGAAGTTGTTGACTAAATATCAGTTGAGACCCGATTGAATTTTCGGAATGAAAAATCCAGCCGCCCCTCGGCAAAGAGGGACGGCTGGATTTTTTGGGGTCCAAGCAGTTGCTTTAGAATTTGTCCATTACGGAAAATATGCGGTCGCGGACTTCTTCTATAGTGCCTGCTCCGTCGATCTCGTGGTATTTTCGAGTTTTTCTGTAGTATTCGATCAAAGGCTCCGTCTGGTTGTGGTATGTAGCGATGCGGTTGTTGATGATGTCTTCACTTGCATCGTCCGCACGGCCTTCCTTTAGGGCTCTTCCCTTGATACGCTCCATGATCATGGCGTCAGGAATCATTATCGATACTGTTGCGGTCACTTCCTCTGAAGTCTTGGTCAGGATGTTGTCAAGCGCTTCTGCCTGAGGCAGGGTTCTTGGAAATCCGTCCAGAAGGAATCCGTCCACTCCTGTAACGTTCTTGAATTCGTTTTCGATCATACCTTCCACAACCTCATCAGGAACAAGGCAGCCTTTCTCGATAAGGGCTTTCGCCTGAAGCCCTAGTTCAGTGCCTGCGGCTATTTCCTTGCGGAGAAGAGCTCCTGTAGAAATATGGTGAAGATTGTACTTTTCTACCATTGCTGTGGCCTGTGTGCCTTTCCCTGCACCTGGAGGGCCAAAAAGAACATAATATTTCATGTTATTCGTCTAAAACGTAAATGTCTTTGAGATTTCTTCCAAGTTCGTCATAGTCAAGTCCGAATCCTACTATGAAATCATTCGGGATATCCATTGCTACATAATCCAATCTGATGTCTTTCCTGTAGGCATCAGGTTTCAGGAGCATCGTGCATATGCGTGACTCAGGAAATAAACCATGCGTCAATCTCAAAATATTCGTCTTGACCTTTATTGAGTATGGCTCTAATCGCAGCCGCAAGGAAAGGCTCGTACGCAGTC
>JAFVHZ010000109.1 GCA_017474265.1 Bacteroidales bacterium
CCGGACGGATATCTGTATATATCTCATATCTGCGGAAATCCGATCGTAAGCGAAATGGGGCCGAAGCCTTATTCTTTTGTTGTCCATAGTCATGAACTGTACAACATGGGACATCTCTATGAAGCAGCAGTAGCATATTTTCAAGCGACCGGCAAAGACAATCTGTTGAAAATAGCAGAAAAACATGCTGAACATGTAAACAAAGTATTCTTTGAAGGCGATCCCGCTTACAATGATGGAAAGCCGATCAATCAGGCACCGGGACATCAGGAAATAGAACTTGCGCTCTGCAAACTCTACAGATGCACAGGCAAGAAGCTGTATCTTGACATGGCCAAGAAATTCCTGGACATCAGAGGAATCACTTATGTACCTGAAGGAGAGGGCACAATGCACCCGGAATATGCCCAGCAGCACTCCCCTGTGGCACTGCAGAGAAAACCCGCAGGACATGCTGTAAGAGCAGGATACATGTATACAGGAATGGCACAGGTAGATGCCCTTACAGGAAGAGGAGACTATACTGAAGCGTTGGAAAGCATCTGGAACAACCTTGTATCTACACGCATGCATATCACCGGTGGCCTTGGGGCAGTCAGGGAAGTGGAAGGATTCGGGGCAGAATACGAACTTCCGAACAGAAATGCCTATGACGAAACCTGCGCTGCAGTTGCAAACATCTTCTTCAACGAAGGAATGTTTCTGGCAAGCGGAGATGCAAAATACCTCGATATTGCAGAAGCATCCATTTACAACAATGCACTTGCCGGCATAAATCTGGCGGGAAACAGATTCTTCTATGTAAACCCGTTGGAAGCAGATGGAGAATGGGAATTCAATCATGGAGTTGCCGGACGTACGGAATGGTTCGACTGTGCATGCTGCCCACCTAACATTTCACGTATGATCCTTCAGAGTTCCGGATACATGTATGCATATACTTCTGATGAAATATTCCTTACAATGTATGGTGGAAGCAAGACAACCATACCGTTAAAGAAAGGAAATGTCTACATCAACCAGATATCCGACTATCCTTTCAGCGGAAAGGTCACTGTAAATATTGAGCAAGACAAAGCCATGAGATACTCTGTCAAGTTAAGGATACCGACATGGGCCGGGCAACAGGAATTCCTGCCGGGCGGTCTATATACATACGAAAACGGATGCGATGCTGTAGAAATCAGGATAAATGGTGAAAAGGCGGCATACACCATGCAGAAAGGATTCGCTGTAATTGACAGGACATGGAAATCAGGAGACCGGATCGAACTATCTCTACCAATGGATGTCAGATATGTAAAATGTGACGAGAGGGTCGCTGACAACATCGGACATCTTGCTGTAACACGAGGACCATTAGTATATTGCGCTGAAGAAGCAGATAACATCAGGAATCTGGATGACCTGCAGGTCGAGGTATCTGATAATGCTTCCGTTGTAAATCATTCGGACGGTATACTTAGCGGAATTCCAATGATACATTGCAATGACAAAGTGAATCTTATCCCATACTACGCATGGAACAACCGAGGAGACGCACAGACGATGCGCGTTTGGCTCAAACGAAAATGATTTGTAAATTGCACGGTAAATGAGAAGAAGATTTTTACTGTCGCTGTCAATGACAATTATTACATTCATGTCCTTCGCATCAGAAAGAACAAGTTTCAGCCCTGATGCGAAGGGCTTGATTTCATTGACATTTCCGTTAAGGGAAAACCAGACTCCTGATATAATCGACAAGGGATCCAGATTGGGTGATATACGGATATGCTGCTCAGATGGAACATATGATTATGATCTCTTGACATCAGAACATAATGCAGAGTATATTGACCATTCCAAGGGCACAGATCAGAAGGTGTGCTTCAAATGGAATTTCATCAACGGACTGATACTGGAACAATCCTTTGAGACAATTCCAGAGGCGTTGATCTGGAAAATCCGCATAAAGAACACATCCACTGAGCAAATGACCATAAATGGTCTGGGAGCACACATTCCTATAGGAAACATAAACTACGACATCCCTGCAAGATACAACTACAACAGACATGAATCAATATGCGGACACGCATCCTGGATATATTGGTCCCGTTTTGACGGAATGGGAGACTGCCTTGTCTTCATGCCGCAAGGGAGGACCTCGCTTGAATTTTGCGATAGAGACGATTGGGTATATATACACTCTCTGAAGTTGGTCGACAGAGTAAATGACACATGGCACCTTCCATCCAGTGAATGCATCCTTGAACCTTCATCTTCATGCGAATACTCATTCAAGATATTTACTGTAACAGGCAAAGAAGACTTAGAGCAGGCAATTCTTGACAATGGAGGCATTAACTTCAGGGTCACTCCTGGAATGGTCATCCCAAGAGGAAGAGAGGTTCGATTTGCACTTAGATCGAAGGAAAACCTCTTGTCCGCCATACCACAATATCCAGGAGCTACAAAGGTCTCAACATTCAAAGATGCAGATGAGGGATTCAAGGTAGTCTCGATAACATTCGACAAACTCGGTGAGAACAATGTCGCAATAGAATACGGGAACGGAAAGAAAATGTTTCTGACCTTCTTTATCACCGAGGAAATTAAGACATTGATAAAGAAAAGGGCAAAGTTCATTGTCACCAAACAACAGACACGTGACTCGGAGAAATGGTATGACGGACTTTACAGCCTATACGATATGAAGGAAGGTGAAGCGTATACACCTGAATATTACGGATGCTTGTCTGAATTTATGGTAGGAGGTTCTGATGACCCGTCCAACAGCAAGCCTGTCTTCATAAGTGAGAAAAATGTCCTGTACCCATCAAAAGAAGAGATCGAATCACTTGAATATTATGAAAAGAACTTCGTATGGGGCAAACTACAGAGAACATCTGAAGAAGAACCGTTCCCTTATGGAATCTACGGGAGTGACAATTGGTTCAAGAACCGTTCCGGCAAATTTGGAGGATACGATTCCGGCGGAGAAGGCCTTAGCAGAATGTGGCGCACCTTCGACTATGTAACTCATATTGCGATTTACTTCAATCTATATAGGATTGCAAGTGATAACCCTTCAATGGTAACATATCTGGATGCTGACGGATATCTTGATAGGGCATATCATACCGCCATGGCATATTTTGAAATACCATATAACATATATATGGGAAAGCAATGGGCTTTCAGCGGATGGTGTGACTGGGCCTATAAGCAGGGAAACTTCCACGAAAGATATATATTGCATCTAATTGATGCACTAGAAGAAGAAGGAAAATGGGAAGAAGCCGACAGACTGAGGTGCGAATGGGAAAAGAAGGTAGCATACATGATATATGAGGACCCATGGCCATTCGGTTCCGAGATGTTCATAGACAGGACTGCGTATGAATCATCCTACTACATAGCGGAATACGCTCTGAAGCATGAAATGGTCCCAAAGGACAGTTTGTGGTTTGACAAGAATCTCAGAAAATGGTATGGATATTCTGACTACCCGGTGGCATTCAGAAAAAGATTCATGGATAACCAGTTGGCTGCGAACCTGACAATCAGAGGGATTCATGAGTCAAGTTATTTCAAATGCGGCACGGCAATGACCGGTTATGAAAAGACATTGGAATATATGACTCAGATGGGAGGTGTTGCACTGCTTGATTATGGCACACGCTTTTCACACAATCAGCCGGATATCATCAGATACGGTTACAATTCAATACTTGCCTCTTGGGCACTGGTCAATTCTGGAGACAGAGCGTCCGACTTCGGATACTGGTATCCTGGTAAACAGAATGACGGGGCAGCATCATGGGAATTTCAAGTATATCAGAACGAGCACCCCAACATATGGAGATCATACAAGCATTATGGAAGAGGAGGCTGGAGATACGACGGTGAAATCGATCACGGTTTCACAGGAGGAGTACATGGCGCAGGATGCTACCTTATTTCAGATCCCATATTTGGAGATATTGCATATGGAGGCGAACTCAGAGAAAACCGGAAATACTGGAAGATATCAATCTGGGATGGAGCAGGAAGGTATATAGCGATTCCTCAACAAAACAGATTTGAAATGAAACTCGGCAACAACGGCATAAAAGATGACACTGAAACATCCATATCAAAAGATCTGAGAGAAATTTCATTTGTACTTGAAAGAAGAGTAGAAAGCAGGAATCAGAAAATAGAATTCAGAAACCTGCCATATGGCAAATATTCAATATACGTAGGGAACAAAAAGACAGGTGAATTCACGTCAGATTCAGAAGTGACAAAAATCGGATTTCCAATCCATCGCAAAAACACTCAAATCACAATCATGCTTTCCAGACCTTGAGGTATTGCTGGAAAACCCACATTTCGTGCATCAGCCCGGCATTCTGGGTCAGTGAACATCTGATTTGCGGAAGCCTTGTTCTATCGCGTTGTACATGACTCTTGCATTTTCTTGTATAACAGGTCACGGAATAAGGGTTGAAAACCCGTAAAAACATGCAGGTGGTACATGAATTAGCCATTTCATGTACCACCTGCTAAAAAA
>JAFVHZ010000110.1 GCA_017474265.1 Bacteroidales bacterium
GGATTCAGGACATTTGTAGTGGAAGAGGTCCGTACGGCAAGAAGATATCTTTCACGTGCAGGTCTTCGTGGAAAGATCGAATCACTGGAGTTTCATGAACTGAACGAGCACACCGACCAGGCGACAGTCGAGGGGTATCTGCGGCTGTTTGACGACGGTAATGATGTGGCTCTTATATCGGAGGCCGGATTGCCTGCAGTAGCAGATCCTGGAGCACAACTGGTTGCATTGGCTCACAGACATGGCATTGAAGTCATACCGGCAGTAGGTCCGTCATCTCTTATGATGGCCCTTATGGCCTCAGGACTGAACGGTCAGTCATTCGCTTTCTGCGGTTACATTCCGGCAAAGACTGATGAAAGAAGAAGCCGTCTGAAGACCTTGGAAAAGGTTTCCGGACAGTTGAAACAGACACAGATCATCATTGAGACACCATATAGGAACGACTCCCTGTTTGCTGACATGCTGTCAGTATGCAGCCCCTCTGTACGTATCTGTGTGGCGGTAAACATCACCATGCCGGATGCATATATAAAGACAAAGAAAGTATCCGAGTGGAAGAAGGAAGGTCTGGTCATCGGAAAAAGACCGTGTGTATTTTTAATTCTCGCATAATATGGAAATGAACGGAATAATAGAGTTGGAGGGAATGGAATTCAAGGCCTATCACGGATGTCTTGAACAGGAAAAGGTACGTGGCAATTCATTCACTGTGGATTTTCGCGGGGAACTTGATCTCAGCGCAGCAGCAGAGAGCGACAATCTCAACGACACACTGAACTATGCTGACATATATGAGATAGTTTCCGAAGAGATGTCCATTCCGTCGGAACTTCTGGAAAATGTAGCAGGCCGCATAGTAAAGGCTATTGAAGCACGATTCCCAGAACTGGTTTCGTTTTCTGTGAGAGTCTCGAAGAAGAGGCCTCCTGTGGAGGGCGTAGCACAGTGGTCAAGAGTGACTTTATTCCACAAGAGATAAATGTTTATGCAGAAAACCGACAGATACAGAATAGCCTACATCACATTAGGATGCAAGTTGAATTACGCTGAGACATCGACTTATGAGAGGATGCTGGCAGAAGAAGGTTTTGAGGCTGTGCCATGGAGCAAGGGTGCAGATGCATTTCTGGTGAACACATGCTCGGTCACAGAGCACTCAGACAAGAAGAGTCGCAACATAATCAGAAAGTTACACAGGCAGAACCCTGACGCAAAGATCTTTGTCACAGGATGTTACGCTCAGTTGAAAAGGGCTGAGATAGAAGCCATTGAGGGAGTGAGCAAGGTCTTCGGAGCAGAAGAGAAGAGCCTTGTTGTGCCTACGGTGCTGGACATCATGCGTGGTTCGGAATGCTGCGGTCGGGACCTTGGTACATTCTTCCCTGCATATTCAAGCGGAGAAAGGACAAGGTCATTCCTTAAGGTGCAGGACGGATGCGACTACAAATGCCATTATTGTACTGTGCCATATGCCCGTGGAGAAAGCAGGAATATTCCGATTTCAGAAATCATTCCTCAGGCTGAGGCTATTGCTGCAGATGGAATAAAGGAAATTGTTCTGACAGGCGTGAACATCGGGGACTTCGGAAAGACCACAGGCGAGAGTTTCTTCGACCTTATCAGACAGTTGAATGATGTGGATGGCATCGAGAGATACCGTATTTCATCTATAGAACCGAATCTGCTTACCGAAGAGATGGTGGATTGGATCACATCAGGCACGAAGTTCCTGCCGCACTATCATATTCCGTTGCAGTCAGGTTGTGATACGATACTGAAGGAGATGGGGCGCAGATATGATACTGCCGCATTCGCACGTAAGATCAGGTATATCAGGGAAAAGACTGAAGTCCCTGGCGGGCCGAAGGTATTTTTCGGCATCGATGTCATTGTGGGATTCCCGGGAGAGACCGATGAACTTTTCATGGAGACATACAATTTCCTGAAGGATGTCGTGCGTCCTGCCTTCATCCATATCTTCCCGTATTCGCGTCGTGCAGGTACTCCTGCAGCAGTGAGGAAGGATCAGGTGCAGGACAGCGTGAAGACGAAGAGGGTGCAGATGCTGGAGGAATTGTGCGAGACGCTCTATGGTGAATTTATTGAGAGCAACAGGGGTGTGAAGGAGAAGGTGCTGTTTGAGAGTACGGATAAGAACGGGATGATGGAGGGGTATACCGGCAATTATATCAGGGTGTCAAGGGAGTATGATCCGGAATTGATCGGGAAGATTGTAGACATAATCATATGATAAGGAGAAAAGACGTCATATGGTATAATGCTCCATTGGCCCCCTCCCACTTCGTGGGCCCCTCCCCCTACGCGGGGGTGCGAAAATGCCAATTCCGCATCCTATACCATATGACATCAGTGCTCTCGTAATTATTAATACAGATACAGAATGAAGCAAGGAAAGGCGAGGCTGGTGTTTTTGGGTACAGGGACATCTCAGGGCGTGCCTATGATAGGGTGCGGGTGTGAGGTGTGCCGGAGCGGAGACAAGAGGGATAAGAGACTGAGGGCCAGCGTGCTGGTAGATTATGAGGGACTGAGGATTCTGGTGGATGCAGGTCCGGATTTCAGGCAGCAGATGCTGCGTGAAGGCGTGACTCATCTTGATGCCATCCTGCTTACTCACAATCATAAGGACCACACGGGAGGCCTGGATGACATCAGGGCATTCAATTATATTGAGAAAAGGGCTTCGGAAATATATTGCGAGAAATATGTCGAAGATTCTCTGAAGCTTGAATATTCTTATGCTTTCGCCGAGAAGAAATATCCCGGAGCACCGGAGTGGCATGTGCACAATATAGATGAAAAGCCGTTCATGATCAATGCAGGAGGTCCTTATGAGGTTCTGTCATGGGAGCCTGGCAAAGGCTATGTCCACACAATGGCCGGTCAGAACGAACCTGTGCGAAGTGCGGAGATCATTCCTATAAGAGGAATGCATTACAGACTACCTGTTCTGGGATACCGTTTCGGAAACATCGCCTATTGCACTGACATGAATCATATTCCGGAGGAAGAATTCGGAAAACTTCATGGACTGGACCATTTTGTGATAAACTGTGTGAAATACGGAAAGCACATTTCACATTACTCACTTGAAGAGGCCATTGAAGTGGCTCAGAGGGTCGGAGCAAAGCATTCATGGCTCACTCACCTATCCCATCAGTTGCCTGCATACAATGAACTGGCGGCAGAACTTCCTGAGGGTATCCTGCCTGCATACGACGGCCTGGTACTTGAATAGGGCCTACGCATCGGGCGCCGGAACGTCACCTCTGTCAATCATCTTCCGGAGGACCTGAAGGTAATCACGTGAAGTATCCGCCGTGGCGGAACCGAAACGACGGGCGACATCTTCAAGGCTGTAAGTGCCGGTCATCTCCTTATTGATGAAATCTGAGAGATTCTTTTCCAGATCTTCCTGAACAGAAGAATCCTGACGCTTCGCATTGCCTGCACGACACACATCGCATGTTCCGCAGTCATCACTTTCCGACTGTCCGAAATAGTCCAGAAGATATGCACTGCGGCAGATGTCTTCCTCAGAAATGTAGTCTGTCATCTTCTGCATCCTCTCCATGCTCGAGTTCTTCAAAAGAACATACCTGTCAGGATCAAGATTGACATTCTTCGGACGGAGGCGGTCGTGATGCAGAAAAAGGACTGTGGCATGGTCACACGGAATATACCTGATGAGGTGCTCAAGGGAAAGTTTATAGAGCAACTGCCGGAGTACAGGCACACTGACATTCAGGCGCCCTGCAAGATAATCCTCATCCACAGGCACAGGATAAGAGAAGACGCCCGTATACTTACGCATCAACAGTTCCAGGAGTCCGGCCAGCCGAGGGTCAGGCAGCTCGACATCATAGAGATCGTTTCTGCTGGCTGTTATCTGGACTTTGGTAGAGATGTCCACATCTTCCGACAAGGTCCAATGCCCGGTTCTCTCGATATATACTATGGCATAATAGGCAGTCTGCCGCTGCAGTCTGAAATGACGGCAGAACTCTTCAAGGTCGAATTTCAACTGCCGGCCGGCGCCTGATTCATAAGGTATATCATAGAATATATGCACCTTGTGGTATATATCTTCAATATATTCCAGAGATGGGAAAGAGACCGATGCTATCTGCTGCAGACGACGTATATCGGTACCGTTCCACAGAAGTACGGCAAAACTCCGCTTTCCGTCACGTCCTCCCCTTCCGGCTTCCTGAAAATAGGCTTCAGGACTGTCCGGTACATCAAAATGGATGACAAACCTCACGTCAGGCTTGTCAATACCCATTCCGAAGGCATTGGTACACACCATCACACGGATATCGTCCTTTTTCCATCTCTCCTGTCTGTCAGCCCTTGTATCCGGTCCGAGTCCGGCATGATAGAACGAAGAAGAAATGCCGTTTGCTGACAGAAAGGATGCAAGTTCCTCCGTCTTCTTCCTGCTGCGGACATAAACGATTCCGGTACCCGCTACACTGTTGCAGATGTTCAGCATCTGTCCAAGTTTATCTTCGCATCTTCTGACTATATACGAAAGGTTAGGACGTTCGAATCCGCTCTTTATCAGACACTTCTCTGTAAATCCGAGACGGTCCATGATATCCTCTGCCACCCTTGGAGTCGCCGTCGCCGTAAGGGCTATCACCGGCGCATCCACCAGTTCCCGCAACCGGCCTATCTGCAGATAATCAGGACGGAAATCATATCCCCATTGCGATATGCAGTGGGCCTCATCGACAACGATGTAACTGACATTCATATCCGTCACAAAACTGCGGAACATCTGAGTTCCAAGACGTTCAGGAGACACATATAGAAACTTGAAGTCTCCGTAAGCCGCATTGTTCAGCGTCAGTTCCACCTCCCTGCGCCCCATTCCTGCATTGACACACAAAGCCTTGATGCCCCGGTCATTGAGGTTCTGCACCTGATCCTTCATCAAGGCAATCAGCGGAGTCACGACTATCGCAATCCCTTCCTTCATCAGAGCCGGGACCTGAAAGCATACCGACTTGCCGCCACCTGTAGGCAGAATGGCAAGCAGATCCTTCCCTTCCAGAGCAGTACGGACTATATCTTCCTGCTTCGGACGGAATGAATCATATCCCCAGTATTTCTTCAGGATATCCGACGGCTGCAGCATTTGTTCCGATCTTATTTCAGGACAGGACGTACGCAGAACTTTCTGTCTGCGGTTTCTGTCGATGGCAATACAGAGAACGTCACGGTTCCTGCATCATCATATGAATACACGACTGCAGCACCGTCTTTGAGCCAGAAACCAAGTTCTTCACCAGGGTTTGCCGGCTTAGGGAATTCAATGGAACCTTCTTCGTTTCCGATCACGACATAATCAACACCTTTATAAGTATTGGTGTTGTCAATCAGTTTTCGTGCCTGCTCCTCTGTCGGCAAGGTATATTTCAAGCCGAAATATATTTCGCCCAGGTCAAGATCAGTCCGTGGAAACTGCCTGTCTGAATCCACGTTATAGTAAGCCCACGATGCACCGCCTTCGATTTTCAAGTCCTGAGGATTGATCGATGTGCCATAGATGCAGTTCATCTCATGCAGTTTCTTATTCTGCCGTTCGTCCATCGGAGCAAGGCTCAGACGCCACTGTCCCTTCTCCAATTCGACATCCTGCCAGTCATCTACCGCAACGTCAAACAAGGAGATATGGTCCACACCGAACAGTCTCTGTCTGACAAAACGACACTCATAGATATCCTCTCCGTTGTCTGACGACAAGTATTGAGTGGCATATATCAGAGGCTTGTCGAACTTCATGATCTTCGTATTCTCGTCATATGTATACCTCGTGGTGCGCCATCCGCCTCCAGGGAAGACGAAGGTTACGGTATTGTCCTTGAATATGACGTCAGTCACGGCAGACTCGTTGTATTCCTCACCTTCTGACAAGGTGACATGGAAAAGAATCATTTCCTGGTATGCACGCGGTACAACAGAACCTGCGGTCCCCCAGAAAGAGTTCTCAAGGATATCTATCACATCTGCTGATGTCGGATCATCACTGCTCGAATTGTCAAGCAGATCCGCAAGTTTCCCACATGATGTGACTACGATGACGGCAAGGAGTATAAACAGTTTCTTCATATGAATTAAGTATTTGCGCAAACTTACTAAAAAACTTTCATTTTCGCTCAGCAATGTTTGTCGAATCGTAAAAAAAGTTTATTTTTGCAGAGATATACGAATTTAGTTAAACCTTAAATATTTTTTATAGAAATTATGAGCACAATTGATTTGACCAAGTACGGTATTACCGACGTGAAGGAAATCCTTCACAACCCGTCTTACGAGGTTCTCTTCGCTGAGGAGACAGATCCAAGTCTTGAGGGTTACGAGAAAGGCCAGGTTACAGAACTCGGTGCTGTCAACGTGATGACAGGTATCTACACAGGACGTTCTCCTAAGGACAAGTTCTTCGTTATGAACGAGGCCAGCAAGGACACTGTATGGTGGACTTCAGAGGAGTACAAGAATGACAACAAGCCTTGTTCAGAAGAGGCTTGGGCTGACCTCCGCGCTAAGGCCATCAAGCAACTCAATACAGCAAAGAAACTCTATGTTGTCGACACTTTCTGCGGTACCAACGAGGCTACCCGTCTTAAAGTACGTTTCATCATGGAGGTTGCATGGCAGGCACACTTCGTAAAGAACATGTTCATCCGTCCTACAGAGGAGGAACTTGCAAACTA